>JAQXRJ010000069.1 GCA_029218465.1 bacterium
TTAAAGTATGTGGATAATGTGATATACTTGTCATAGCGATAAGTCCTTTCTAATTAAAATGTTTTGTTGATAATTACATTTTACTAGACTTATTGCTTTTTTACTATATATAAATGTCTCACATCAATTGTAACACTACAAAAAATAATAAAATAACTAAATAAGTTATGTTTAAAATTATTTAAAATTAGTGTATAATAATAATTGGTGATCATATGAAGAAGTTTTTTAAATTATCAAAAAAGCAAACTATTATTATATCATCTGTTATAGGAATATTTGTTTTATTAGGATTTTTTTCTTTATTATTTGTACCAAGGATAAATTTAAAAGGTGACAAATACGTTAAAATAAAATTAGATTCAAGTTATAAAGAACAAGGAACAAGTGCAACTATATTAGGTAATGATATATCAAAAAATATAAAAGTAAAAGGCAGCGTTGATGTATCTAAACCTGGAAAATATACTATTGAGTACTCTGTTAAAGAAGGATTATTTACTTATTCTGTCAAAAGAATTGTCGAAGTAGTAGATGATGAGTATCCTATTATTGAATTAAATGGAGAAAAAAAAGTTTATACATGTCCTAATAATAAATATGAAGAGGAAGGCTACTCTGCGATTGATAATTATGATGGAGATATTACAAAACTAGTAATTGTTGATAATAAAGATAATTTAATTTCATACACAGTATCAGATAGTAGTAATAATACAACAATAGAGACAAGAGAAATAATAAAAGAAGATAAAGAAAGCCCAACAATAACATTAATTGGGTCATCCATAAAATATATTGCGATTAATTCAAAATATACAGATCAGGGGGTAAGTGCAAAAGATAATTGTGATGGAGATTTGAATGATAAGGTGATTAAAACTGGTAGTGTTGATACAAGTAAGAAAGGTACTTATAAAATAAAATATGAAGTAAGTGATTCATCAGGAAATAAGGCAAGTACAGAAAGAACTGTTGTTGTATATGAAAATGCAACAAAAATAAACGGTGTTAATAAAACAGGTACTATATATTTAACATTTGATGATGGACCCAGTTCTTCAATAACGCCTAATATATTAAAAATATTAAAAGAAAAAAATGTTAAAGCGACGTTCTTTGTAATTAATTGCTCAAATAATTTGAACTATTTAATCAAACAAGAGTATGAAGAAGGTCATACAGTAGCACTCCATAGCTATACACATAATTACAAAACAGTATATTCTTCATCTGATGCATTTTTTAAGGACTTGCAAAAAATATCTGATAAAGTAAAAAATATTACTGGAGAAGAAGTTAAAATAATTAGATTTCCAGGAGGTGGATCTAATACAATTAGTAGAAGATATTCAAAAGGTATAATGACATATTTAACTAATGAAGTTATAAATAGAGGATATCATTATTTTGACTGGAATGTATCTAGCGGTGATGCAGGAGGAGCTAATACAAAATCAGAAGTTTATAAGAATGTTATAAAAGGACTTAAATTTAATAGAGCAAATATAGTATTGATGCATGATTTTGAAAATAATTATAAGACATTAAATGCTTTAAGTGATATAATTGATTATGGTCTTTCAAATGGATATACATTTGAAGCAATTGATATGACTACACCACTTGTAAGACATGCTGTGAATAATTAAGGAGAAGTATATGAAAGAAAAAAAATGGGCTTTAGTATTATTTATAATGGTTTTTATGTTTCCTGTATATATTTATGCTGCACCTAAAGTAGTTATAAATGGAAACGATGCAATATCATCTAATGAAACTGTTGATTTTACTGTTTCTATGAAATCAGATGATGAGAAAGATATGGTAAAATTTGAATCAACTTTAAAATATGATAGTGAGATTCTTGAACTTACAAGTATAATAAAAGATGATAAATGGAGTGGAAGTAACTCAACTAAAAGTACAGGAAATAATTTGATTGTATTAACAAATTCTGGAGTTACGGGACAAACTAATGTTGTAATTTTTAGGTTTAAAGTAAAAAACTCAAATAAGAGTTTTACTACTATTTCTTTGGAGGATATAAAAGTAACTGTAAAATCAAATGAAGTTGAAGAGCCAATCGATACAGCTGAGAGTATAGAAACGGTTTCAAATATAAGAAAAGACATTAATATAAAATCAGATGATAATACTATAAAAAGTATTAAAATAAACAGCAAAGAACTAAATGGATTCATATCATCTGTTTATAATTACACAATAGAAGTTGACTCATTAATTGATAATATAAAAATAGATGCTATACTAAATGATCCAAATACATCTAAGTTTGATGATGAATATGGTCCTAGAACAGAAAATCTAGAATATGGAAGTAATAAGATATTATTAAAAACAATAAGTGAGTCAGGTAAATCCGCAACATATACAATTAATATAATCAGAAAAGATGATAGAGTTGCAAACACAGATTTAAAAAACATTATTATAAATGGAGGTCAAATTAAGATTAATTTTGACAAAAGTGTTTTATCATACACAGTTAAAACGTTTAAATTAGAAACTATAGAAATATCGGCTGATGCAGATGACTCAACGTCAAAAGTTAGTATTGATGCCCCAAAAAAATTAATAATAGGAGACAATAAAGTAAAGATAACTGTTACTGCAGTGACGGGAGATACTAAAGAGTATAATTTATTAATAGTTAATACTGAGGTTGCAACTGATACAAGACTTAAAAACTTGTCTGTTAAAGGTATTAATATTGGTTTTAATAGTGATAAATATAAGTATATTGTAAGATATGATAAAAAATATAAGGAAGGCTTAACAATATATCAAACAACATTATCAAATGATACAGAAGTAGAAATATTAGGAAATACTAACCTAAAGGCAGGGGATACAGTTAAAATTGTTGTAAATGCATTAGATGGTAGTAGTATAAGCGAATATTATATTTATTTAGAAAAAGATACAAGAATTAATTTCTTTTTAATATTAGATATAGTTGTTGGATTAGTATTAATAGTATTAATAATTATACAAGTTAAGAAAAGAAAAAAAATTAAAGAAAAAAAAATAGAAGAGCAAAAAGAAGAAGAATTGGAAAAAACAAAAGAAATGAAATTGTAGGAGACTTATGAATAAATTCATACCAAATGATTATAAAAAAAATATTTTTGATATTAATTATGAGCAACTAAAAAAAAATAATATTAAATGCTTAGTATTTGATTTGGATAATACTATTGGTCTAATAGATGAAATGATTATCTCAGAAAATTCGCTTAATCTTCTAAATAAGCTTAAAAATGATTTTATAGTTGTTATAATATCAAATAATACATCAAAAAGAATTTCTAAATTTTGCAGCGAAGATATAGAATATGTAACTTTTGCAATGAAACCTTTACCTAAAGGGTTTAATAAAATAAAGAAAAAATATAATTTAAAAAACAATGAAATGTGTATAATAGGAGATCAACTAATGACAGATATAATAGGTGCGAATATGTTTGGTGCTTATTCTATTCTTGTTGATCCATTAGGAGAAAAGGATTTAAAAATAACCGCAATAAATAGATATATAGAAAATAAAATAATAAAAAAATTATCTAAGAAAAACATCTTAGAGAGAGGTAAATATTATGAATAACGATAAATATTGCATTGGTTGTGGTATTAAACTTCAAGATGAAAATGTAACTGAAGAAGGATATACTACTACCTTAGAAAATGATATTTGCAGTAGATGCTTTAGAATGAAAAATTATGGAGAATATCAAATAATAACTAAATCAAATAATGAATTTATTGATATATTAAAAAGTGTTAATGATACTAAGGATTTAGTAATATATATTATAGATTTATTAAATATTAGTAAAGATATAAACTTAATAAGACAATATTTTGATAATAATGTATTATTGGTTCTTAATAAAAGAGATATATTACCAAAAAGCATAAAAGATGAAAAGTTAAAAGAATATTTTGTAAATCTTAAATTAGATTATCAAGATATATGTATAATAAGTACAAGAAAAAATTATAATATTGATGAATTATTGTTTAAAATAAAAAAATATAAAACAAGCAAAAATGTATATGTAGTGGGTCATACAAATGTTGGCAAAAGTACTTTAATAAATACTTTAATGAAGAATTATTCTGAATTTGAAAGTAATTTAACAATAAGTCCATTACCATCCACTACACTAAATAAGGTAACTATTAGACTCAGTGAAGATTTATATCTAATAGATACTCCAGGACTTGTAGATCGCGGGAATATACTCAACTATGTTGATTCAAATTTGGTGAAAAAAATATCAGCGAAAAAAGAAATTAAACCTAAAACTTATCAATTAAAAAAGGGAGAATGTATAATAATTAATGACTTAGTAAGAATTGATTATGTAGATGGGGATAAAAATAGTTTTACTGTATTTATATCAAACGATTTAAAAATAAAAAAATATAATATGAATAAACATGAAGAATTGAAAGACTTATATAAACATGAACTTGAAGTAGGATATCATAAAGATTTAGTAATTAATGGTTTAGGATTCATCAAAATAGTTGATAAAGCTAATATTAATGTATATATTAATAAGGACATAGAGATTTTTATAAGAGAATCTTTAATATAGAATTATGAAGAAATATAAAAAACAAATATTATCAATTATATTAATAATATTATTTCAAACAATTACATATTTTTTTGTAAAATTTTCTCCAATAAAAGTAAATATAATTGGAAGTAGTATTAATGATAAAATACCATTTATATCCTATTTTATATATCCATATATTTCTTGGTATTTAATGTTGTTTTTAATTCCATTTATTTTAAGTATAAGAGATGATAAAAAGTTTAATATATATTTAAAAACTACTTTTGTTTGTATTTGCGTCGCCACTATCATATATTTTTTATATCCAACTGCAATTATTAGAGATGGTATAGAAACACATACGTTTA
Source organism: bacterium (assembly GCA_029218465.1). Taxonomy (GTDB): domain Bacteria; phylum Bacillota_I; class Bacilli_A; order RF39; family UBA660; genus CAG-710. Next base: position 4,964 of record JAQXRJ010000069.1, read on the forward strand.
CAGACAAAATTGTAAATGTGATATATCTTTTAGATACTCCGAATGTAAATTGCTTTCCCAGTATGCATTGTATAATATCTTTTATATTTATATTTGTAACAATTAGAAATGGAAATTTGTCTAGGAGTTTTAGGGTAATTACTTTTTTTTGGTCATTACTAGTAATATTATCAACTATGTTTGTAAAACAACATATAATACTAGATGTTGTATCAGCCTTTGTTTTGTCGTTTGCAGTATACATGATTATAAACTTTAAATGTAAAAAATGTAATTTCTGATATATATTTAATTATAACTATTTATTTATACCATAACTATTATTAGTTGGATCTAAAAAGAAATCATTTATTGGTGGCTTATAAGTTAGATAAGTTGTTATTACATAAATTATAAATATTATTATGAGACCTATTGTGTTAAGTACATTAGAGTCTTTTTTGAATTGAATAAAATAGTTTAATATTTGACTTATTGAAATTGTAACAAAATAAATTGATAGGGTTAATAATAGGTTTTCACCAAATACTTTATATATAGGATAGAACACAACTGTGAAGAATAGTATTTGAAATATGATAGTTATTATTTCTTTAAATATAAAATTATTTTCAGTTAAATTATTTTTCTTATATAAAAAGTATTTAAATATAATCCATATAATATAAGATGTAATTATCATTTTTAAGTGTTCAAATATACTTTCAGAAACAGGTGAAATTATAATAGTTATAAAGCTGGGGAACCAGTCATATAAATCATGTATAACGAATCCAATTATAAATATAAATATTATTCCAAAAATATTTATTATTTTTTTGCTCAAATTAAATCACCAATACTATTATGTGTAATATAATCTAGAATATTACTATATATTTTATAGAATAAAGTATTATTTTTATTTATTCAACATAGCTTTAAATTTAGTATAAATTAAAGCATTAATTCTATCGATAAGTGATTACTATACTTGAATTACATATTATATTTAATTAATTAAATTTATAAAAAATATAAATCAAATCTTTATGTTTAAGTTTATACGTGTTATACTTATATCAAGTAGGTGAAATATGAGAATTACTATTAAAGATATTGACATAAATTACATACAATATGGTAGTGGAGATGATATAGTTTTACTTCATGGATGGGGACAAAATATAGAAATGATGATGCCACTAGCAAAAAAGTTTGATAAAAAATATAGAATAACCATACTTGATTTCCCTGGCTTTGGAAAAAGCAGTGAGCCAAAAACGGCTTTAACGGTGTACAATTATTGCGATATTCTAGAAGAACTATTAAATAAAATTGATGTTAAAAATCCAATTATAATAGGACACTCTTTTGGTGGTAGAATTGGAATAATTTATGCATCAAGGAATGTCACAAACAAACTTGTTTTGTTTGGTAGTCCATGTATAAAGAAAAAGACTAGACCATCTTTTAAATTACAAGTATTAAGAAAATTAAAAAAAGTTCCTATTTTAAATAAACTTGAACCAATAATAAAAAAACATATTGGCTCAAGAGATTATAAAAATGCTAGTGAAATAATGAGAAAAATTCTTGTTAATGTAGTAAATGAGGATTTAAGTAATTGCGCTAAGAAAATAGATTGTCCAACACTAATGATGTGGGGAGACAAAGATACAGAAGCTCCACTTGAAGATGCAAGACAATTAGAAAAAATTATTAAAGATTGTGGATTAATAGTCTTTCCAAATTCAACACATTATGCTTATTTAGAAAATATTAATCAAGTGGAAAAAATTCTAAAAAAATTCTTTTAGGAGGTAAGTATGCTATACTATTTTGTTTACTTTTTGATGTATTCATATACTATTAAAACATCTATTAGGGCATTACATATGTTGCAGCAAAATCTGTATAATGAAAATAATAGATACATAAAATGGATAAATAATAATAAGAAAACAACTATTATTAACTATTCAATAATAAGCATATTTCTTTCTATATTAATGATTTTTTGTAACAAAGACTTTATAAATAATACTATATTATTGTTTATTATGATTGTATATGTTTTAAGCTATTTTATTGAAAAAAAAATATCATCTAATAATCAAAATAAAACGCCACTTGTATACACATCGAGAGTAAAAAGATTAATTATTACATTAAGTATTATATATTTAACACCATTCATATTATTTATTGTATTTAATAACAATATTATATTTTTAATATCTATAATATTATCTAGTAATGTTTTTATAACAACCTATATTGGACTTATAATAAACATTCCTATTGAAAAAATGGTATATAAACACTTCGAAAAAAGTGCAAAAGAAAAATTAAGAGAAATGAAAAATCTTAAGGTTATTGGAATAACTGGAAGCTATGGTAAAACAAGTAGTAAAAATATTTTAAATGATATATTAAGCGTTAAATTTAATACATTAAAAACTCCAAAGAATTTAAATACATTCTATGGACTTATGATAACAATAAATAATCATTTATCTAAATTTGATGAAATATTTATTGCTGAGATGGGGGCATATGTTAAAGGAGAAATTAATGGATTATGTGATTTAGTTAATCCACAGTATGGTATTGTTACTAAAATAGGAACTGCACATTTAGAATCATTTGGAAGTGAGAAAAATATTCAAGAAGCTAAGATGGAACTTATTGAACATTTACCAAGAAATGGTATCGGAATTCTTAATGGAGATGATGAAAAACAAGTCTCATATAAACTTAAAAATAAATGCAAAATTATATGGATAGGAATAGAAAATGAGAATGTAGATGTTAGGGCAATTAATATTAAGGCAAAAGGTTTAATAAATACATTTGATGTAATGTTTAAGGGAGATAAAAAAAAGTATCATTTTGAAACGAAATTATTAGGAAATCATAATATTTATAATATTTTATCATCCATTGCTTTAGGATATGAGCTTGGAATATCAATAAAGGATTTACAAAAGGCAGTTCAAAAAGTTAAACAAATTGAACATAGACTAGAGTTAAAAAAAGTAGGTAATTTTTATCAAATAGACGATGCGTATAATTCTAATCCTATTGGTGCAAAAAGTGCTTTAGATGTTTTATCAAATATGGATGGATATAAAGTAGTAGTAACGCCAGGCATGATTGAGTTGGGAAAAAAAGAATATGATCTTAATAAAGAATTTGGTATTCAAATAAGCAAAGTTGCAGATTTTGTGATACTGATAGGAAAAAAACAAACTAAACCTATATATGATGGTTTAATTAGCATGAATTATTCTAAAGATAAGATAAAAATATTAAATGATGTTAGGGATTCTTATACATTTATTAATAAATTAAATAAAAAAGAAATATATGCATTATATGAAAATGATTTACCAGATACATATAATGAGTAGGAGGATTTTATGATAAAATTAGGAGTTATTTTCGGTGGAGAAAGTGTTGAACACGAAGTAAGCATTATTTCAGCTGTTCAAGCAATGAATAAGATGGATAATGAAAAGTATGAAGTTATTCCAATTTATATTTCAAAAGAAAAAGATTGGTATACAGGAGATGCATTAAAAGATATTGAAACCTATAGTGATATGTCTTTACTTAAAAGATATTGTAAAAAAGTTGTATTACTAAGAAGAAAAGGCAGATTTATATTGCAAAATCAAGGATTCTTTAAAAGAGAAATTAATGAACTTGATCTTGCATTTCCAATAGTACACGGTACAAGTGTAGAAGACGGTACATTACAAGGGTACTTAAAAACGATAGGTATACCTTTTGTAGGAAGTGATGTTCTTGCAAGTGCAATATCACAAGATAAAATAGTTCAAAAACAGGTATTTGCATCAGTGGATTTACCTATGACAGATTATATTTGGTTTTATGATACTGAATATATTGATAATAGTGATGAGATTTTGAAGAAAGCAAAAAAAATAGGATATCCGGTTATTGTTAAGCCAGCAAGCCTTGGAAGTAGTGTTGGTATTAAATCAGCACATAATGAAGAAGAACTTATTAAAGCTATTGATGAAGCAATTACTTATGATAATAAAATAATTGTAGAAGAAATGGTAGAAAATTTAACTGAAGTTAATATTAGTGTATTAGGAAGCTATGATGATCAAGAATTATCAGTTATAGAGGAAGTAATGAGTGATAATGATTTACTTACATTTGAAGACAAATATTTGGGAGAATCAAAAAAGAGTGGACCTTCCAAAGGCATGGCGTCTGCATCACGTAAAATACCAGCTGACTTAACAGAAAAGCAAACTAAACAGGTAAGAGAAATTGCAATAAGTGCATTCAAAGCATTAGGATCTTGTGGTAATGTAAGAATTGATTTCCTTATAAATAAAAAAACTAAAAAGATTTATATAAACGAAATAAACTCTTGTCCTGGTTCTCTTGCATTTTACTTATGGGAACCACTTAATATTGATTATACTGAACTTCTTGATAGAATGATTAATATTGCTATAAAAGAATATAGGAAGAAAAAAACAAAAATATATTCATTTGAAAGTAATATATTAGAAGGATTTAGTGGAGCGAAAGGGTTAAAAGGTCTTAAAAAATAGAAAGAGGGAAAATACTTTGAATAAAGGTGTATTAGAAGATATTTTTATAAGTCAAGAATTAAGATATTATGATATAACTAATATCTTCTTTGATGCACCAATAAATGATTTTCAAATCAATAATTTAAAGAATATTTTATTTTCTATTAATAATATTACGCAAATATATTTTAGAGAAAACATCGATATAAAATCTATAGAAATTGTAAAATATTTATTGGAGATATCACCCACAATGAATGATAAAAATGTAGAAAAATATATATTAAACCCTTCAAAATTAGAATTGGATCTATTACTTAATTTAAATTTAGAAAATGAACAAACATGGTATATATCATTTGAGTATGAAAATAATAGAGCTCAATTAATTAGTTTTAGTGAATATAAAATTATAAATAATGAACTAAATTGTATTATAACTAAACTTAAATTGAGCAATTTGTCACAAATAGAAAAGATATTAAAAATATATGATTATTGTAAATTAATAGAATTAAAAGATGAATATAATGACAATCTATCCACTTCATTGAAATTTAACATATCAAACAAAGAAGGATTAGTATGCATATTTCAATTATTACTAAAAAAGATAAATATTAAATCATTTATAGGGAATACTATAAATGATAATGAAAAAAATAAAACCGTTATAATTGATGTAGATGATGATAAGTACAATATTAATGGAATATATTTATTTGATATATTGAATGATTACTTATATAAAGGTGATGTACCAGATAATATAAGAACAATTAACTATAATTATTTTTGCATAAAATTAAATTATTATTCTAATACTATATTTCAAGATAGGTTAAGTGGTATTTTATATTACTTATCGCATGATTTGAATTATGATCTAGAAAAAATATATAATATTCCAAAAGATAGTATTAAATCTTTAGAAGAATCATTTGAATTAAATTATATTGATATTCATGATAGAATAATAAAAACAACAGAAATAAGTGAAAATACAATGATTTCAATTATAACAAATGATTCTGAATTAGGGAAAATGATAAAAGACAATTACTTATCAAGAAAAGATAAACTTCATAAATATAATATATTAAAATTAAAAAATACTTAATTTACTAAGTATTTTTATTTATTCCAATAATAGAACCTAAAACAGTTGATATTATTGATATAATATAGAATATAAATATTTTGAGAGAAATATTGTTATTTAGTCCTAAATAATTAAACAAAAATGATATAATAATGAATATTAAAGATACTTTAAATCCCTCTAGATACCCCTTGTTAGTTGCATGCTTTCCTATATATATGCCACTAATAAATAAAGAAATAATTAAAGAAGACAACTTAAAATATGGCATTGAATTATTATTGATTATATTTGTATAGTTTAATATAGAAATAATTAAAGTTAAAATAACTATACTAATAAATAAACATAATAGGCTTTTTAAATATTTGATTAAAAACATATAAACACATCCCTAATAAAATATATGTTTATGAATAAAAATATATTCTAGTTGACATAATAAATATAGGAGGTTGAATTATGGATTACTTAGTTGTTATATTTAGAACTTTATTTTTTTATATATTAATTACTACAATATACAGATTCATGGGTAAAAGAGAAATTGGTCAGTTAGGAATTATAGATTTAATAGTATCTATTTTGATAGCAGAATTAGCAGCAATATCAATTGACAACCAAAAAGAAAGTATATTTTTATCAGTAATACCAATATTAATTTTAGTAGGAATACAAATATCTTTATCATTTGCTTCTTTAAAAAACTCTAAAATAAGGAAGCTATTTGATGGAAATCCATCAGTAATAATAAACAAAGGTAAAATAAATTTTAATGAAATGGTAAAGCAAAGATATAATCTAGAAGATTTATTAACGCAGTTAAGAGAGAAACATGTTAGAAACATAGAAGAAGTTGATTACGCAGTATTGGAAACAAGCGGTAAATTATCGGTTTTTAAAAATGATGTTAAGGAAGTTGGTCAGTATCCTCTTCCTTTAATCCTTGATGGAGTAGTTGATAATGATACTTTAAAACAAATCAATAAAAATAATTCCTGGCTAAATAAAACTTTAAAAAAAGAAAATGTTGGCTTGAATGATGTTTTTTATGCATTTTATAGAAATGAAAAACTATATATAATTAAATCAGATGAGTTAAAAAATAAGTAGCCATATTTAATAAAAAAAGAAGCAAAATATTTTACTTCATATCTATCATGTTAGACAATTTAAGATTTCTTACACTTTCTCTTACGCACTATTTTTCATATCTTCTAATTTTTTTACTTTTTGGTTATTATATTTTAATGTTTTTTCGAATCTTTCACTATATTTTTTTGCAATATTTTTATTATTATTTAGTTCAGTTTCTAATTCTTGTAATTTTTTATCTAATTGTTTGTATTCATCTATATTAGATGAATATTCACTAAATTCTTTTTTAAATTTATTCTTCATATCTTTTATATCAACTAATGAGTTATCAATTTGACTTATCATATTCTTAGTTAAATCTATACCATTTTTTATTTCCTTAGAATAATTTGTATATTTTATTGTCTTGATTTCTTTCTTTGTTTCTTTTTTTCTAATGAATTTGCTTGCAGAATTAATTGCAGTTAACATAAGAGATGTTCTTAATATATTACCACTAAAAGTACGTGGTATTTTTTTTGACAATGAAACAATTATTGCTGCTTCAATTAATTTAGTAAAGTCTGTGATATAAGATGTTTCTGTTTCCAGCCTAGTTTGTATATTTTCAGATTTTTTAATTTTTTCATTTAAATCATTTAATATTGTATCTTGTTTTCTATTAAATTTATCTATAAAATCATTTACTTCTTCGATATTGACAAAATCTTCTTTTAATTTTTCAAATTCTTCATCCCTTATTTCAAATTTATCTAATTTTTCGTCAATTTTTAAATTAATTTCATCTTTATCTTTTTCAATATTAACAATCTTTTCAATAATACTTACATATTCATTAATAAGTTTAAAGTCATCCTTAATAATTTCTACATTTTCTTTATCTTTTAATTCATCTTTATATTCAACGATTAAATCCTCAACAATTTTATCATCAATTTCAATAAAGTTAAACTCATCACTCGAAAAATATTTTCTTTTAAGTTTATCAAATTTATCAATAAGTTTTTTAAATTCTAATTTAATTTTTTGAGTTTCATCAAGTAAAACTTCGTCTTCTTCTTTTTCATTTAATATTTTGATTGAATATTCAAAATCCTCAAGTTCTTTTATATCTTGTTTTATCATTTTTTCTAATTGAACTATTATTATTTCTTGCAATTTTTCTTCGTTTAAAACAGTTATTTCCTCAAAATTATCCTCAGCATCAATGATTGGAGTGGGTATAAAATACTCATTAACTGTTTGCTTTTTTTCTATTTTAATTTCACTGTTTTCATTATCTTCAGTTTTATATTCTTCGATATTTTTTTCTTCATCTAAATAATGTTTTTTTTCATCTAGATTTAAATCTAATGATATGTGTTTTTCTAAGGCCTGCTCTTTTTTTAGCAATTCAGAATTAGTATAAAAATATTGTTTTTTTTTCTCATTTTGTTTATCGTTTAAATTTTCTTCATCAGTTTGTTTTTTTTTGCTTCCTTTTGAAAAAAACAACTTAATTATACTTTCTTTATTACCGCCCTTTTGACCATTCATTATTCAAGTCCCTTTCTAATAAGCTCTATGTTTTCATTCATTATGGTTACATAGTTTTCTTTTTTGTCTCTTTCTTCATCAGTAAGATTATCAATTTTATCAATTGTTATTATATTTATGTCAGTTTGATTTGTTATTTTTTTTAGGTATTCTGACTCATTGTCATTTTCTAATATATATATATATTTTATATCCTCTGTTTTAATTGCTACTATTGCATCTGTTAGTGACTTGTCATCATTAATATATATCGTTTTTAAACCATATTTAGATAGAAATTGTAAAGATGGAGACGATGTAATCAAAGTAGTTTTTTTTGATTCTTGTATTATATTTTTTATATCAGCATCTAGTTCAGATAGTTCTAGTTTTAAGTTTTCATATTGATTATTTATTTCATCTATAATATATTTACTTGAAATTATTTCTTGTAAACCATTTTTAATATTTTGGCTTATCATAAGTAAGTTAGAGGGATTAAGCCATAATTCTTCAATTCCATATGTATATTCCATACCTAAGTTTGAATCCATTATCAATATGTTTTTGTTTCTATTAAGTAAATTTAATGCTATTTCTTTATCGTTGCTTAAACCATTATATACAAATAAATCTTGTTTACTTAGATCTTTATATTTTTTTTCTGTAAGTTTATAATTATTAATGTCAACACCATCAGGATATATTGAATTTATAACAGAGTTTTCTCCATATAATTTAGTTAATATGTATTCAAGAGGATATGAAGTCGTAATTATATTTATATCTTCCATATTGTCTCTTTTTAAACATCCTGTAGTAAAACCAAATAATAATGCAATTATAATTAATTTTAATAATATATTATTTTTCATATTTTCTCCTTTTTGGTACGGGATCAATCCCTCCTTTGCTAAAAGGATTGCACCTTAATATTCTTTTTATTGTTAAAAATATTCCATAAATAAGTCCGTATTCTTCTAAAGCTTCAATTGCATAATTAGAACATGTTGGAATATATTTGCAAGCATAATGGCTTCTAAAAGATATTGATTGATATTTTTTTATTAAGTAAATAATTATCTTTTTCATAAGTCACCTAAAATAATTTTACTATTAAAAGGCATTTTTATCAATCTTTTTATGTTTAAAGATATCAAAAAAGACTGTTGTATGTAAACAGCCTATATTTTAGAAAAATTTATTTATATTATTAACAATGACCATTATTTTTTCCGCAACCATTGTTACCCCAGAATAGGAATAATATTATAAACACAATAAGAACGATCCATAGCCAGCTACCATTATCGTTATTATTGTATGTTGGATATCCATAATACATATATATCTCTCCTTTCGATATATTATATTTAAATGTTTGTTTATTGAAACATAATATATACCTATAAATAAATATTTTTGAATAATTAATAATATAATTTGATAGATATGTATAATTGGAGGATTTAAATGAGTTTACCTAATGTATCATCAAAAACTTACTCATTAAGTGCTATAATATTTGGATATTTATTAATTGATGATTTAACCGCGAATGAACAAAATGCATTAGGAAATTGGCTTATGTTAACTGCCCAGGTGTTATGTACAAATGCATTTTATAGGCAAGTACAAGCTGAAAGAATGAATACAAATATTAATAGAAATGGTAATAACAATTACGTAAATAATGATACTGATAGTATTGAAATGTTAGAAAAAATGATTATTGCAATTCAAAGAGAGATAGAAATACTAAAAGAAAACAAATAATAGAATTGTATTTTAAATATTTTATAATATATAATAATATACATACTGAAAATTGAATAAATATTAAATTATTTTTGTTCAATTTCAATTTTAAAACTATATAAAACAGTTGTATCTTTATTTATAGAGTTATATTTATCAACTTCAACATATTGAATAAATAAAGACGTTTTATCATTATGTAACATACAGTTTATATATCCATCTTTTAAAATATCAGGATTAGTTAATTTGTTGCTTGAATCAACATCAGAATATCTCCAGTCAATTATAAAATTATTTTCTTCAAGCATTTTAACATAATTTATATACTGCTCCAAGGTAATTTGAGTATCTGTGTAAAATATTTCTTTTGAATCTTTTTTTATACTTCTATCAAAATTAAATGAAGGCATAATATCCACTTCTAAAGGCCATTCAATAAGTAATTTTTTATTCTCCTTATTTGAGCATCCAATAATTAAAAATAAAAGTGTAATAAATAACAATATTTTTTTCATAAAAAACCTCTATTAAAATTATAACACGAAATTACTATTTAAAAAAGAATGAATAAGTGATAAACTAATATAGAGGAGTTGTTAACATGGAAAAAATAATTGAAAAGATAGTAGATGGTTCGATAGAACTGGTATGGAAGGTATTTTTAGCAATTTTAATTATTGTTGTTGGATTTAAAATAGTTGAATTTATTATATCTAAAATTCAAAGAGGAAAAGGATTTAACAAATTAGAAAAAAGTTCACAAACCTTCATTTCAAGCATATTAGTTGTATCTTTAAAAGCCATAATAGTAATTATAGCGATCACAAATTTAGGAATACCATTAACTTCAGTAATAACAATTTTAGGATCAGCAGGACTTGCGTTAGGACTTGCATTACAAGGAGGACTTAGTAATATTGCAGGTGGAGTTATGATAATGCTATTTAAACCATTCAAGGTTGGTGATTACATTGATACGCATACTGATAGTGGTACTGTTAAGGAAATCAACATTTTTCACACAGTGTTAACTACAATAGATAATAAAACAATAGTACTTCCAAATGGAAATCTGTCAAATACTGTAATAGTAAACTATACTAAAATGAAAAATAGAAGGGTAGACATTAATGTATCTGTTGGTTATGATTCAGATATAGATAAAGTTAAAGATATATTATATAAGATTGGAAACAATAATAAATATAAGCTAAAAGATAAAGAAGTTTTTGTAGGTCTTTTAGAGCATTCTGATTCATCATTAATTTTTACATTTAGAGTATGGGTATCAAGAGATAATTATTGGGATGCTAAATTTGAACTTTTAGAACAAATAAAAAAAGAATTTGACAACAACAAAATTTCTATACCTTTTCCACAACTCGACGTACATATAAATAACAAATAAATAATAAAATATAAAATAATCAATTATATAAAAGCTTTATCTTTTTTAAGAATAGATTATTATTTACAATGCATATAGACTTTTATGTAACTATAATAATTTTAAAAAATAGCTTTCTATGATTGCTAAAAGTAATTAAATAATATTAATGACTAAATTAAAATAAAATTTTTATGTACAAATGCTCAAGATAATATATAATTTATACATTACTATAAAAAATTAAATGAACTAATTAAGATTAATTAATTTTAATCTTTTTATTTTTTCATATTTATTATATAATTAAATAAGAATAGAGGGATGAATGTGGAAAAAATTTTAACTGATGAAATGATAGACAAAATGGATAAATATTTTAGAGCGGCTAATTATTTGTCAGCCTGTCAATTGTATTTGTTAGATAATCCATTATTAAAAAGGAAACTACTTGCTAGTGATATAAAAAATACTATTGTTGGACATTGGGGAACTGTTCCTGGACAAAATTTTATTTATTTGCATTTAAATAGAATAATAAAAGAACATGATTTAAATATGATATATATTTCTGGACCAGGACATGGTGGTAATGCTATTGTTTCTAATACATACTTAGAAGGAACATATAGTGAAGTATATCCAAATATTTCAGAAGATGAATTAGGCCTAAAAAGGCTATTTAAACAGTTCAGCTTTCCAGGTGGAATATCTTCACATGTTGCTCCAGAAGTACCAGGATCAATAAATGAGGGTGGAGAACTTGGATATAGCTTATCTCATGCTTTTGGTGCAGTTCTAGATAACCCTGACTTAATTGCCGTGTGTGTAGTTGGAGACGGAGAAGCAGAAACAGGTCCACTTGCAACTTCTTGGAAAGGGAATAAATTTTTAAATCCCAAATCTGATGGAGTAGTACTACCAATATTACATTTAAATGGATATAAAATTGCTAATCCAACTGTTATGGCAAGAACATCTAATGAAGAACTTGAAAGTTTCTTTATTGGAAATGGTTATAAACCATATTTTGTTGAAGGAGATAATTCACATAAATTACATGAATACATGGCATCTACTTTAGAGCTTGTGCTAGAAGACATAAAAAAAATAAAAAATGGAGAACAATTAACGAATATAAAATGGCCTATGATAATATTAAAAACTCCAAAAGGATGGACAGGCCCTAAAGAAGTGTCTGGTAAAATTATTGAAAATACTTTTAGAGCACATCAAGTACCTATTGTTATTGATAAAAATAACGAAGAAAGTATTAATTTACTTGAGACTTGGCTTAGAAGCTATAAACCAGAGGAGTTATTTGACGAATTTGGAAAATTAAAAAAAGAATTAAAAGAACTTGCCCCAGTTGGAACCAGAAGAATGGGATCTAATCCTAATGCTAATGGAGGATTATTGCTTAAAGATTTAAGATTTCCTAATTTTAGAGATTACTGTTTAGAATTTAACGAACCAGGATGTATTGAAGCTCAAGACATGATGGAACTTGGAAAATATGTTAGAGATGTAATTAAACTAAATAAGGATAATAAAAATTTTAGGGTATTTGGACCTGATGAAGCGTTATCTAACAGATTAAATTGCATATTTGAAGAAGAAAAAAGATCATGGAACTGTAATACTTTAGAAATAGACGAATTTTTATCTCCAAATGGAAGAATAATTGATTCTTATTTATCTGAACACTTTTGTGAAGGATTATTAGAAGGATATTTGTTAACAGGTAGACATGGTTTTATGCATAGCTATGAGGCTTTTATAAGAATAGTTGATTCTATGACAAGTCAACATGCAAAATGGCTAAAAATTGTTAATAATTTATCGTGGCGCAAAGACATTTCATCACTTAACTATGTTCTTGCATCTCACGTATGGCAACAGGATCATAATGGATATACTCATCAAGATCCTGGATTCTTAAATCATTTGGTCACAAAAAAGTCGGATATTGTAAGAATGTATTTGCCTCCTGATACAAATTGTTTATTGTCTTGCTTTGATCACTGTATTAAAACAAAAAACTATATAAACGTAATAGTAGCATCAAAGCATCCAAGACCACAGTGGTTGACAAAAGAAGAAGCAATTATACATTGCACAAAAGGTGTAGGTATATGGCAATTTGCTTCTAATGATTATGGTCAGGATCCAGACATAGTCTTAGCTTGCTGTGGTGATACGCCAACATTAGAAACTATTGCAGCAAGTGAAATTTTAAGGGATTTTTATCCGACTATAAAAGTAAGAGTTGTAAATGTAGTTGATTTAATGAGACTTGAATCAAATCAAACCCATCCACATGGTCTAACAGATGACGAATATAACGAAATATTTACAACTAATAAGCCAATAATATTTAATTTTCATGGATATCCATCATTAATACATCAATTAACATATAAGAGAAAAAATAAAGGATTACACGTTCATGGATATAAAGAAGAGGGTACTATAACTACACCATTTGATATGAGAGTTCAAAATGAAATAGATAGATATCATATAGTGATGGATGCTTTAAGGTATTTACCAAAATTAGGTAATACAAGAGCAAGTTTATATGAATACTGTCAAAATAAGTTAATTGAACACAAAGAATATATAAGAGAATACGGTACTGATTTAGATGAAATAAAAAATTGGAAATTTAAAAAGATTGACGATATAGAAATAATATAATAAAAAAGTAAACATTAGTTTTGAATTTATATAATATAAAAATGTTTACTTTTTTTATAAATTATACAAATGAGATAATAATTTTTCAAGATATATGCTTTGCAAAAAAGCATTATTGAAAAGAAAAATAATTATGATAAAAATAACGAAAATTAAAAGGATTGTTCCCTGTAAATTGCAGGCTACAATCCTATATTAGAAACTATTCATAAACTATATAATTTTTAAGATTAATATAAATCAATTAGGGTTTAATTATATTTGCTGTATTTACTTATTATTTATAAATATTGTTAATTTATTTGTCTTTTTATATCTAATATAATCGGTAATATAATCGGTTTTCTACCTGTTGTTTCATATACATAGTTGAATAAATCAGATGTAATTTGAGATTTAATATCATTAAAATTACAGTTAGGAGTTTTTAATTTTTCGTTAATTGAATTAGCTGCTATAGACTCTAATTTTCTTATAACAACTTCATTTTCATTGATTAATATGAAACCTCTAGTAGTTATATTAGGCTTAATTAATAATTCTTTATTTTTTATATCAATATTAGCTATTACAACTAATATACCATCACTGGCCATTATTTTTCTATCTCTAAGTACAGCACCATTTATTTCACCTAATCTATTTCCATCAACATATATATCATTTGCAATTATACTATCACTTTTGGTAATAATATGGTTTTTTAAAGACAAAGTATCACCATTTTTTAATACAAAAGTATTATCTTTAGGAATACCACATTCTATACCAACATTTGCATGATTCTTAAGCATACGATAATCACCATGAAAAGGCATCAAGTACTTAGGCATAAGAAGTCTTATCATAAGTTTTAATTCTTCAATATTCGCATGTCCTGAAGTATGAATATCACTAAATGACGTATTTGTGAATACTTTAACGCCTTGTAAATATAGCTTATTAATAGTTCTACCAATTGATAAAGCATTTCCTGGAATAGGGGATGATGAAAAAACAACAATATCATCAGGTCTTAATTTGATTTGTTTGTGAGATCCATCTGCTATTCTTGATAAAGCCGCAAGTGGTTCACCTTGTGACCCTGTACAAAGAATAGTCACCTCACTAGGTTTAAGTGAATTTGCTTCTTCAGGTGTAATAATTATATCTTTATGATTTATATAACCACCTTTTAGAGATATTTGAATATTATTTTCCATACTTCTTCCAAATACACATATTTTTCTCCCATGCTTATAACATGTTTCAACAATATGTTTTAATCTATATATATTAGAAGCAAATGTTGCAATAATTAATCTTCTTGTTGTATATCTCTCAAAAATATCATTTAGTGCACTATCCACTTTAGATTCACTACTAGACATTCCTTCATTAAGAGCATTAGTGGAGTCACTAATTAATAAATCAACACCTTTTTTTCCTATTTCAGCCATTTTATGTAAATCAGCCATTGGTCCGATTGGTGTTAAATCAAATTTGAAGTCTCCGGTTGTTACTATAGTACCATCTGGAGTTGTAAGTGCTATTCCATGTGAATCTGGAATAGAGTGGGTAGTTCTAAAAAATTCAACCTCTATTTTATTAAATTTAAGTTTAGTTTGGTCGTTGTATGCATATAAGTTATCATATCTAATATTTTTATCTTCCAATTTAAGCGCTATTAATTCTTTAGCTTGATTAGGCGCATATATCGCAGGAATTTTTAAGGATTGAAGTAAAAAAGGTATACCTCCAATATGGTCCTCGTGCCCATGAGTTATTAATAATGCTTTAATTTTATCCTGATTTTGCTTTAAAAATGTAAAATCAGGAAGTATATAATCTATCCCAAGAAGTCCTCCTTCTGGGAAACAAATACCCGAATCAATAATAACGATTGCATCACCATGCATTACACAATACATGTTCTTTCCAACTTCACCCAAACCACCTAAAACTATTATTTTAGTTTCGTTTGGCATTTTATAAATTCTCCTTTCTTTTTTATCAAGAACTGACTAACAAATTATACAATAATTATTTAAATTTGTCCATACCAGTTAAGAATATAGTATAAATTACTAAATTTGAAAGTAAATATAATTTCAAAATTATAATAAAAATTACTATTATAATTATAATAGAATTAAAGAAAATTAAAAGGATTGTCTACTGTAAAACACAGGTTACAATCCTCTAATTAGAAACTATTTATAGATTGTCTAACTTTTTGGGTTCAGTTCATTAAGTACTTTTTTTCTAATTTTTCTTTTCTTTATTTTTATTTTTTTTAGCCTTTTTTATTAAATTAGCTAGTATTACAAGATATGTTAAGACTAGTATACCTCCTAATAAGGTAATAACATAAATATATAATTTTTGATTATCTTGGGATGTTTTAGCAAGATAATTATTAGAATTTGTTACATCTTGTTTATATATCTGAATGGTATTTTCTTCTTTATCATATGAATATATATTTTCTTTTCCTGTTTCTATATTTAAACCATAGAATAGAGGGTAATTATTATCCTTTAAATATGCTTTTACTTCAATTTCATTTATAGTTATTGTACTTTTCTTATATCCATTTGGAATATTTTTTGTTTCTTTATCAATCGGAATAATAGTTAATTTATTAAATGTTTGCTCTTTATATAAAGTAAAACTGTTATTAGATTTAAAATAGATATATAAATTTGTGTTTGAATTTTCATCTTTTAAGCCTACTAAAGTATATTTAGTTATTTCACTTGTAAGACTAGGAACTTCTACATTATTAATTGTTGATGTTGAATATTGATAAGTTGAACTTACACTAGGTAATTGTTCTTTTTTTCTTATTACCGTATATTTTTTTCCATCAACTTGGACTTCGATAGGATCTAATTCCTTTACAGTCGCATTTATTATATATTCTTTTGTATTACCATTTTCTGCTTTAACTGATATTACTATTTTATTAGTTCCTTCAGTTACTTTTATATTTCCAATACCACTTACTTTTGCCTTTGAATCATTAGTAGTTGCTTTAATATTTATACTTGATACATTATTTGGTAATGTTACATTATATTCTTTTGTATCTTTTGAAAAACTAGGTGATAAGTCATACCCCTCAACTTGTAATGATTTAAGGTTATTATCAGAACTATAATTAACAACTTTTTTTTCATTTATTGAAATATTTTTTGTTTTCTTTGAGAAAGAAATTTCTTGTGAGTCAGTATTTATGTTATTTCCCATATCACCAGGTGCAATTGCTATCCAAGCTGTACCAGTTGCTTTTGCTTTAAATTTTAATGTTTGACTAACGCTTGATTGACCTTTTGTTGCATCATCTGATTCACCTTGAAAGTTTGTTGATCCACTTATTAGAGTTAGTTTTGATGTATCATAGGTTATATATGATTGCCAGTAAAATAACCTATTACTGCTTATTGTAAATTTAACACTAAATGCATCTCCAACTTCCACATTACTGTTAGCTGTTATTGAATAACTTCCACTTGCTGCATTAACAAATACCGGAATAAAAAATCCTAAAAATAATAACAATTTTATAAACTTCTTTTTCATTTTTCCTCCTATAATTGGCTAATTTTTTGTGTTCCTAAAAGATATTTTCTAAGAGATAATAGGTCTTTAGCAGTTACATTAGTCGATTTATTTATTTTTGCAGCTTCCAAGTATACTCCCGACAAATTATTTTCTTTTAATAGATATTTTCTTATAACAAGTAAATCTTTAGCGTTAATAGTTCCATCTCCATTTATATCTCCATAAATAACCACATTAAATGTTTTTGTTTCATTATTACTTGTAATTGTAGCTTTATCTCCTGTTGCTAGTGCTGATGTCTTTATTTTATTTGAACTATCCGTTATTTTGACAACACTATTTGAATTTTGCTTTATAATATTTTGTGACAAAGTAGATGCATTTAATCCAATATTAAATCCATATATATTTGAATTAGTATTTTTTATAGATAAATTACTTAATATTTTTGAAATACTTATTTCTTCTTTAGGAGGTTGTGGTGTAGGAGTAGGTTCATTATTTGTTGCTTCTGCTTTTCTTGTTATATTTATAGTATATGTTTTTTTAGCTCCGTTTTGAGCTGTTACTATAATATTAATTGTATTTTTACCTGTATTCAAATAAATTTTTCCATTTCCACTTACAGAAGCATTTGAATTTACAGTTGTTGTAGTTATATTAATACTTGTTTTATCATTTTCAACAGTTCCTAAATCATATGAAGTAGTAGATCCTTTAAATTTAGAAACTGTTTTATCGTCAACTTTTAAACTACTTAAATAATTATTTGGATTACCAGTTCTTGGTAGGCTAGTTGAATCAGGCATACCTGAATAAACAGGAATAGTAAATACTATTGCTTCATTTGTAATTCCCATACTATTATAAGATGATGCAGTAGTTGCAGCTGGGGATACAAGTGCGCGAATGTCAGTCATATATTGATGATATATGGCAGTTTGTGTTGTAGGGGCGACATTCCATTTTTGAAAGTATCTAGTATATTGGCCTTTACTAATATAGCCACTTACAATCCAACTAGCCCCACCTACAATTGCTTTTTTAGGAGATGTCCATTCAACAGATTTAGCATAAGCAAGGCCATTATAAACTGGATTAGTTCCACTTATTGCACCTATATTATAAAAATTATAATATCCGTCATAATTAACATTATTGTATGTTCCTGCTTTACCACTTGTCGCAGTAGAAGAGTTAAGACCGACTTCTTGACGAGATAGTGCTGCCAAATATACTGGCGAAACATTATATTTTTTTGCGCCCTCAATATAATAATTAATATAATTAGAATAAAAGTCTGTATATAAGATTTTTTTTACAACATCTGATGTTTGATAAGATTCATAAAAAGACAAATCTTCAAACATAAAAATTCCACTTTCAGTTAAAAAATTTCTTGGATCCATAAAGTACTGAATTGTTTGAGAATTAGCTTGAAACCATGTTGAACCATCAAGAGGAGTAAATTTGTCGGTTTCATAGTTATAATAACTTGATCCAGTATCTAAATATCCTTGTAAGCCATTTTTAACTCCTGTAGAAGTAACTTGATATAGACTTCTCCCTTTTACCTGTTCTTGACTCAAAGTATTAGCCCATGTATATTTAGCATTAACTGCTTTAAATACCCAATTTGGATGAGCTTTATGAAGTGCTTTTAATTTAGTTTGATAAGAAGAAGGAAAGCCTTGACTTGTCAAATATTTTTCAAATTCTTCTTCTGTCATTTTGGAAATTTCAGATGAAGAAACATTTTCATTACTATTAACTATTATATAACTGCTACACACATATCCTTTAATTGAACCACTTGTAATATAATACCAAACTTTTGATGTACATCCACTTGATCCATCACTAGTATTTTTTGTATCAGTTATTATTACTTGAGTTTTATTTGGTAATGTTGTTACCTTAGTATATGTAGTACCTGCATTTTGCCTGACAACAAGTCCAATTGATGCATTAACGTATCCTTGCTGATTTATTGCATATACAGGTAGTATTGATAAATATATTATAAATAATGTAAATAATAAATTGATATATTTTTTCATGATAACCTCCTCGTATTATCAATAGAATTATACAATATTTGACAAAATTTGTCCATTTATTGAAGAAAGATATTCAAAATTATACATATTTTTACATTCCAATTTGAAAAAAAAAGAAAGTATGCTATAATCATTTTGAGTTTAGGAGTGATCTATTAAATGAAGAAATTTTTTAAAAATGTTAAAAAATATTACAAGTATGCAATATATTCAGCAAAAGCAGAATTAAAGTCAGAAGTGGCTGATTCATATTTGAACTGGTTATGGTGGATTATTGAGCCATTTTGTTTTATGCTTATTTATACATTTGTTTTTGGAGTTGTATTTAAAAATAATACACCACATTTTGCATCATTTGTTTTTATAGGTTTGACTGCATGGGATTTTTTTAACAGAATGATTAATGGTAGTGTAAGATTAATAATTAATAATAGAGACTTAGTAACTAAAGTATATATACCTAAATATATATTATTGTTATCTAAATCCTTTACTTATTTATTCAAAATGGGAATTTCTTTATTAATTACCTTTGGCCTTATGTTATTTCAAGGAGTAACATTTAGTTGGCATATAATTTTAATTATTCCTATATTTATTGTTTTATATATAGTATCATTTGGAATAGGAATGATTTTAATGCATTTTGGTGTAACATTAAATGACTTGGGTAATTTAACTAATATAGCACTTAGAATGGTATTTTATTTGTCAGGTATATTCTATAATATAAATGAAAGATTAAGCGGAATGTTAAAATTTACATTATTAAGAATTAATCCAATAGCTTTTTGTATGAATGAACTCAGAAAGACAATGCTTCAAAATACACTTCCTAGTTTTGTAGGATTGGGATTCTGGTTTGTAATTGGAATATTCTTATGCATTATTGGAATTCATTTAATTCATGATAATGAAAATAGTTATGCGAAGGTGATATAATGTCAAAGAAAATAACAGTAACTGTAAAAAATTTACATATAACATATAAAGGATTAAAGAAAACGTCTATAAGAGCATCATGGAAACAAATAGGTCATAAAGTTGAAATGTTTAAAGCTCTAAAAGGTGTAAGCTTTGAAATAGAAGAAGGTAAAATACTTGGAATAATTGGAAAAAATGGTAGTGGAAAATCTACTATGTTAAAAGCGATTGCAGGAATATTCTCTCCAGATAAGGGCTCAATTAATTTACATGGTAATACTATTTCTTTACTAAGTATTGGTGTAGGATTTAATAAAAAATTAACTGGTAAAGAGAATATATATTTATCAGGAATGTTGCTTGGTTTTACCGAAGAGCAGATAAGGGAAAAAGAAAAGGAAATAATAGATTTTGCAGATATTGGTGATTTTATAAATAAGCCAGTTAAGACTTATTCATCTGGAATGTATTCAAAATTAGCTTTTGCAATTACAGCAATACTAGAAACGGATATAATGCTAATAGATGAAGTATTATCAGTAGGAGATGTTAAGTTTAAAGAAAAAAGTTATAACAAAATGAAAGAATTAATATCGGATGATCATAGGACAGTTATAATAGTATCCCATAGTCTAGGAACAATAAATGAATTATGTAATGAAGTATTATGGCTTCATGATGGAGAAGTAAAAATGATTGGGGAACCTGATAAAGTTATACCAAAATATAAAGAATTTATGGAAAGCACTTCAAAATAGTGCCTTTTTTATAGTTTTTAATTTTTCATTTTGCTAGAATAAAAAAATATAGAGTAAATAAACAACATAAGAATATGAAATTGTTGTAAAAGGGTAAAAATGTGAAAAAACTGAAAATATTATTATTGGGAATATTATTTTTAATATCAATAAGTATAAATGCAATAAGTCTAAAAGTTGATTTGAGTTGTCCAACAAGTGCAAATGAATCTAGTGAAATTTCATGTAAGGTGGAAATTCATATGGTGAAGATTTTGATAGCGCTAATTCACCATCAGCAAATATAAGGGTTAAATCGGCAGTCAACACGTTTGATAATTTAAGTGTTGCTGGTTCATCAATAAATTTTAATAAAAATACAACAACATATAATGTTACTATTGATTCACAAAGCACAACTATTTCTTCTGTTGCAACTGATCAATATGCAACATTATCTGGAACTGGAAATAAAACATTAAAATATGGTAAAAATACATTTAATAAAGAATAAACAGAATGTCAAATTTCAGTTGATAGTAAAATTGAAAAAATAAATAGTGTTAATTTTTGTCTAATTGAGTGTAAAATATTGAAAAATTTTTAAATTAAGTATATTCTTATCATAGGGAGTGTGATAAAGTGATATATCCATCAATTGATAAACTACTTACAATAGTGGATTCAAAATATCAACTAGTACATATTGCAGCTAGAAGAAGTAAAGAATTATATAAATATGAGAATTATCAAATGTCCAAAAAAAAGTATGCTTCTCATAAGAATATTGGTAAAGCACTTGAAGAAGTTGCGGAAGGATTAGTAAAAGTAAAAGAAAATTAAATTACATTAGTATTTTTTTCTTTTTTTTTAATATTTTAAGTGATATATATTAGGTAGGAGGTAATTTGATGAATATAGAAAAATTTACTAAGAAAAAAGATGGCTTTTACAATTTGAATTTAGATAATAGTTCAAAAATATTAATTCATGAAGATTTAATTCTTAAGTATGATTTACTTATACATAAAGAAGTATCAAATCAATTTATAGACCGCCTTATAAAAGAAAATAATATCTATTTAATATATAATAAAGCTATAAAATATATAACTATTAAAATGAGAAGCAAATATGAATTAGAAGTCTATTTAATAAAGCAAGGATTTGATAAAGACCAGATAAATATAGTAATAGATAAATTATGTAATCAAGGTTATTTAAATGATATTGAATTTTGTAAAGCATATATAAACGACAAAATTAATTTGTCTAATGATGGACCAAAAAAAATAATATCCATATTAAAGCAAAACAAAATTAATAGTGAAATAATAGAAGAATATATATCAATATTTAATGAAGCATTACAAGAAGAAAAAATTAATAAACTTATATCAAAACAGATTATATCAAATACTAATAAGGGTTCAAATTTGTTAAAACAAAAAATACTTAATAATTTAATTAATATTGGTTATGAAAGAGAAGTAATATTAAAATGCTTAGAAAATTTTGAGTTTAATGATAAAGAATTATATAAAAAAGAGTATAATAAACTATACAATAAATTATCTAAAAAATATTCTGGAAGAGAACTAGAATATAAAATAAAGCAAAAATTATATCAAAAAGGATTTTAAATTAATAAAAGCCTCTTTAAATAGAGGCTTTTATTATGAATTACTTTCTACGTAAGCTTTGTATTGTTTATTTAATTCAGAATCCTGTATTTTAACTTCATATTCTTCTCTTAATTTAATTAAAGCTATTGTACTTAGTTTTTCATTATCAGAAAGTTTTTGATTAGCTAATTCTTCTATAATATCATCTTTTACATCTTCTAACTTTGGTTTATCTTTTTGAGCAGTTTTATATATTATATGATATCCATACTCTGTTTTAACTGGAGTAGTTGAATAAGTACCAACTTTCATATCTTTAGCAGCTTTTTCAAATTCGTCAACCATTTGTCCATGATTGAAATCAGCAAGTTTTCCACCAGAAGCGCTGTTAGAAGAATCATCTGAGTATTCTTTAGCAAGTTCTGCAAAATCAGCACCATCTTTCAATTTAGAAATTACTTCTTTAGCAATTTTTAATGCTTCAGCTTCTGCTTCAGCTTTTTCCTCATCAGTAGCATCATCACTTACATCTGGTTTAATTAAAATATGACTAGCACTTATATCACCAAAAATTTCATCTTGATAATACTTGTTAATTTCTTTATCAGTTACTAATGTTTTAGCGTATCTAGTCGCAGCTAAGTCTCTTTTATAGTTAAGTGAAATATTACTTTTTAATTCTTCTTCACTTGAAACCCCATTTGCATTTAAATATTCATTGAATGATGAATATTGAGATTTATACATATTTTCATAATAATATTTAATTGTTTCAATTTGATTTTTGATGTAATCAGTTTCATCATCATCAGCTTTAAATAATTCATCGAGTATTTGTCTATCTATTTTATTTATTAAAATGTTAAGCCCATATGTGTTCTTTAGATCTTCATATAAACTATCAACTGAAATATTTTCTCCCTTCAAAGTAACTACTGCATCTGTTCCATCTTTTAATTTAGGTACTTTACCACAACTAGTAACTACTAACAATACTATTAAAGTACTTAATAAAACTTTTTTCATTTTTATGTTCTCCTTCCATTAAAGTTCTATATTTATAATAACAAAAACGAAGTTAAATTACAATTATTTTAATTAATTTTTAACAATAGTCCGAACCTTTATTAATAATTACCATAAAATACTGTGAGTAAAGAAAAAGGAGGAATTAAATTATGGGTAACAATTATAATGCATCAAACTACGCTATTGTTTTAGTTCTGTTCATATTACTAATAATTATATTAGGTACCTGTATATAATTAAGGAGGTGTAATTATGTCTTGCTCTAATAATGAATGTTCACATCGTTGTGGAAATGGTTATGTTCTTATAATTGTATTATATGTTTTATTAGCAATTATACTTGGATCATGGATCACATACTAAAAAAGGAAGGCTAACCTTCTTTTTTTTGTATAGAAAATAGTTATTATTTGTTGTATTAAATATTTTATAATAATATATCAAATTGCAAGAATTCATTAAAAACTATTACATATTTCATCAACATTATATAGTAATACAAAATAAATACTTTAACTTTAAAAACTATTTTATTTTATTAAAGATTTCATCTAAAGCAATCAATTCTTTTTTATTAAAAGTATGCATCAAATTATCTGTTTTATATCTTGGAGTCGCATGCATATGATAGTGCTTAATTTCTTGACCAAAGTCGTTGTTCTGAACAAATGTTAGTCCTTCACAATTTAGTTTTTCTTTTAGTAAAGAATATATTTCTCTAGAAACTTTGTTAATATGACATAGAGTGTCTAAATCTATATCATTTATATTAGTAAAGTGCTTTTTTGGAATAATAAGACAATCTCCATTAGTAGAAGGATTAATATCTAAAAAAACTTTAACTATCTCATCTTCATATATAGTGTAGCTTGGAATATCTCCATTAATAATTTTACAAAATAAACAATCATTCATATTTTCTTCTCCTATTCATTATTATATAAGTAATTATAAAAGTTATGATTATTTGAAAAATAAACATATAATAGTTAATGCTGACTGGGAAACAATTTGAACATTTTTTAGTTTTCATAATGTTTATTATGTTATCTATTCCATAATAAGTTTTTATACTTGAATTTAACTTTATAGGAATAAATATTAAATTAATTATTACAGTTATTATAATTACTCTAATAATATATTTATATTTTTTCATAACATACCTCTTTTTCATGATAACACAAAATAAAAAAAATAAAAATCCAAAATTGGATTTTTGCGTAACACTCAAATATTCAATAATATAATGATACGTTTTTAAAAAATAAATACATAATATAAATAAAATTTTATAATTTTATATATTGTGCTATAATATTGAAAGGAATGGAGGTATATTTATGCTTGAAATAAAAGATTTGAATGTATGTATAGAAGATAAAAAAATATTAAATGGATTATCTCTAAAAATAGAAAAAGGACAAATTCATGCGATAATGGGGCCAAATGGTACTGGTAAGTCAACATTATCTAAAGTAATAATGGGAAGTAGTGAATATAAGGTTTTATCTGGAGATATATTGTTTGAAAACAAAAGTATTAAATCATTGGATGTAGATGAAATCGCAAGACTTGGAATTTTTTTGTCAATGCAAAATCCACCTTCCATTGAAGGAATATCTAATAGTGAATTTATTAAAACTGCGATTAATTCTAAAAGTGAGGAACCAATAGGATTATACGACTTCATAAAGAAAATAGAGAATA
Organism: bacterium; assembly: GCA_029218465.1. GTDB lineage: Bacteria > Bacillota_I > Bacilli_A > RF39 > UBA660 > CAG-710. Next base: position 30,720 of record JAQXRJ010000069.1, read on the forward strand.
GTTCTAAAGAATTATTAATACCAAAAGATAATATTCATAGAAATGTAAATGTAGGATCTTCTGGTGGAGAAAGAAAGAAAAATGAAATATTACAACTTTTAATGCTTGAACCTAAATTTATAATATTAGACGAGCTTGATTCTGGTCTTGATATAGATAGCTTGAAAATAGTATGTAAAAGCATAAATGATTATCTATCTAAAAATAAAGATGCTTCGGTATTAATAATAACTCATTATCCAAGAATTTTAGAATATATAAGACCTAATTATGTACACATAATGCAAGATGGAAAAATAACTTCAACAGGAGATTATAGTTTAGCACTTGAAATAGAAAAAAATGGTTATTCCAAGATAAATAACATAGGTGAGAGTAAAGAAAATGAATAAATTATTATTGAAAAGTGATGATGAAATAGATAATCTTGTTGTAGAAAAAGATACAGAACTAGAGCTTAATTTAAATAATTGTAGTAAAAAAATAAACATAATAATAGAAAATAATACATGCCTAAATTTATTGGACATGTGTAATAAAACAAGTAATATTATAGAAATAACTTTAAAAGAAAGAAGTATTTTGATTTATAATAAAGCAGGTATAGATATTAATGACAGTATATTAGTTAATCTCGATGGTTATGAATCAAGTTTGGATATTTATACTAGTATTGTAAATAAGGATAAAACTAATTCATTTTTTACAATAAGACATAACAATTCTAATACAAGCAGTTTTTTATCAAATCATGGAGTTAATGTTTCAAAAAATGAATTAAAATTCAATGTAGATGTAATAATTAACCAAAATGCAAATAATTCAAAGACTAATCAACAAAATAAAATTATTAATTTAAATAATGGAAAAAGCAATATATCACCAAATTTAATTGTTGATAATGATAACATTGATGCATCTCATTCTGCATATATAAGTGATTTTGATGAAGAAACTATATTTTATATGAAATCAAGAGGAATAAATGACAAAAATATAAAAATGTTACTTATGGATAGTTTCTTAATTGGCAATTTAAAAGAAGAATATCGAGAATTAATACAAGAACATTTTAAAAATATAATATGAGGAGGTGACTAATTATGAATAGAGAAGATTTTCCTATACTTAATAAAAATAAAGAATTGATATATTTTGATAACAGCGCAACAACTTTTAAACCCCAAAGTGTAATATCTTCTATTGAGGAATACTATACAACATATACAGCTAATGCTCATAGAGGAGATTACGATAATTCTGTAGAAGTTGATCAAAAATATGAAGGAGTAAGAGATAAAGTTAAAGAATATATAAGTGCAGATGATAGGAAAGAAATAATATTTACAAAAGGAACAACTGATTCATTAAATATGATAGTATTTGGATATATGAAATATTATCTTAAAGATGGTGATGAAGTATTACTATCAAAAAGTGAACATGCTTCAAACATACTTCCTTGGATGAATTTAGCTAATATAGTTGGCATAAAAATAAAATTTATTGATTTAGATGAGGATTTAACTTTAACAAAAGAAAACATAGAAAAGCAAATAACAAAAAATACAAAAGTTATATCTATTGCACATATTACAAATGTTGTTGGTGATATAAGAGACTTAAATATGATTGGAAAGATTTGCAAAGATAATAATCTAATGTTTATTGTGGATGCTGCTCAGTCAGTAGCACATACAAAAATAGATGTAAAAAAATTTAATATTGATTTCTTAGGTTTTTCTGCACATAAAATGTTTGGGCCAACAGGAGTAGGAGTGTTATATGGAAAATATGATTTGCTTAATAAATTAATACCAACACAATACGGTGGAGGAATGAATTCTTTCTTTGAATCAACAGGAGAAGTTGAATATAAAGAACTTCCTGAAAGATTAGAAGCAGGAACACCAAATATAGCTGGTGTAATAGGTTTAGGTGCAGCAATAGACTATATAAATAAAATTGGTATTGATAATATTCACAAGCATGAAGTTGAATTAAAACGATATGCAATAGAAAAATTAAAAGATATTCCAGATTTAAAAATATACAATATTAATCAAGAATCAGGAATAGTAGTATTTAATATAGAAAAGATATTTAGTCAGGATTTAGCAGTTTATTTAAATCATTATAAAATATGCGTAAGAAGTGGAAATCACTGTGCAAAAATACTAAAAGATGAAATAAAAACAACAAATACCTGTAGAGCCAGTTTTAGTATTTATAATACAAAAAAAGAGATAGATGTTTTAGTAGACGTGTTAAAAAATCATAAAAATATATATGATATTATTTTATAGAAGGTGTTACTATGGATAGTAGATTTAAAAGAGAAGTAATGTTAGAACATTACTCAAAACCAATAAATAGAGGATTGATCGATAGAACAGACTATATAAAAGTTAATACAAGAAATTCATCCTGTGTTGATAATATAAATGTAATGGTAAAAATAGAGGACAATATTATAAAAGACATTAGATTTGATGGAGAAGCATGTGCTATATAAACATCCGCAAAATCTATAATGATTAAAACATTAATTGGTAAAACAATAGATGAAATAAAAAAAATTATAGATAATTATGAAAAAATGATAAATGAAGAAGAATATAATAGAGATATATTAGAAGAATTGATTGTATATGATGAAATATATAAGCAACCTAGTAGAAAAAGATGTGCACTTCTTCCAATTGAAGCAATTAAAAAAATAATAAATTAGTAATATATAGGAGGAAACATGGAATTAAAAGGATTAAACGAAGAAAATATAAAAGCTATATCACAGCATAAAAAAGAAGCATCCTGGATAACTGAATATAGACTAAACAGTTATGAAAAATTTAGAGAAATAAATAATCCATCTTTCGGTCCAAATAATGATATAGATTACAATAAGATAATTTATTATAAAAGTAATGATAATGATATAAAAGCTGATTGGAATGATATAGAAAAAAATGTAAAAAATGAATTTGATGATTTAGGTGTAATTAAAAGCGAAGAAAATCTTGATGGATTAGGTGTTCAATATGAAAGTGAAGTAATATATCACAATATGTTACAAGAGGTAAAAAATAAACATGTAATATTCACTTCAATAGAAGACGCTATGAAAAAATATCCAGATATTGTAAAAAAATACTTTGGGAAAATTGTATCTAATACAGATAATAAATTTGCAGCATTAAATTCATCAGTATTTAGTGGAGGAAGTTTTATATATATTCCTCCAAACACAACTCTTGATAGACCTCTTCATAGTTACTTTAGAATAAATAGTAAGAGTATGGGACAATTTGAAAGAACATTAATTGTTGTGGATGATAACAGTTCTCTTCATTACGTAGAGGGATGTACAGCAACAACATATTCTGAATCATCACTTCATGCTGCAGTTGTAGAGATATATGTAGGAAAAAATAGTAAATGTCGTTATTCAACAATTCAAAATTGGGCAACTAATGTATTTAATTTAGTGACAAAGCGTGCACTAGTAGAAGAAAATGGTACAATGGAATGGATAGATGGTAATATTGGTTCAAAAGTTACAATGAAATATCCTGCTTGTATATTAAAGGGAGATAATTCGAGTGGTACTTGTATAACAATAAGTGTAGCAAGTAAAAATCAACAATTAGATAGTGGAGCTAGAATGATACATTTAGGAAAGAGCACTACAAGTCAAATTATTTCAAAAAGTATTGCAAAACATGGTGGAAATGCAACATATAGGGGAGATGTTGTAATAAAAGAGTCTGCAGAAAATAGTGAAGCATTAGTAAAATGTGATACTTTAATACTTGACAGTATCTCAAAAAGTGATACATATCCTAATAATAGTTGTAATAATACAACAAGTAGTCTTATACATGAAGCTACAGTATCTAAAATAAGTGAAGAAAACATATTTTATCTAATGAGTAGAGGTCTATCTAGAGAAAAAGCTACAGAGCTTATAATGCTAGGATTTATTGAAAGGTTTAGAGAGGAATTACCTCTTGAATATGCAGTAGAATTAAATTCACTTTTGAAAAAAAACTTATAAACAAGATTTTTAATTATGTAATTATTTATAAAAACAGTATTTTCTTTTATAGAAAATATTTTTTTTAATTTTAAAAGTCATTTAATACATAATTTGCATGATTTGAATAGTAATAAAATAAATGATAAAGTAACGCTCAAAGAAAGGAGGCGTAAATGCTTAATCAAATTATATTGGTTGGAAGACTAGTAAGAGAACCTGAACTAAAATCTTCTGAGAATAATAAGCAATATATGATAATTACGTTAGCTATCCCAAGATCATTTAAAAATTCTAGTGGAGAATATGACACAGATTATGTAGATTGCATTCTTTGGGATACAACAGCTAGATCAACTAGTCAATATTGTCATAAAGGTGATATTGTTGGTATAAAAGGCAGAATACAAAGTAGAGTAGTTGAACAAGAAAATGATTCTAAAAAGTATTATACAGATATAATAGCTGAAAGAGTAACATTTTTATCTAGCAACAAGAAATCAGATTAAATCTGATTTTTTAATAGTTATAAATAATTATTGGATGCAATCAATAAACTACAAAAAACAACAGTAACTAAAGTTTAAAATTAAGCTAGTATCAGAATAAAGTTTTTTTATATAAAAAGAATTTCCTTAAGTTACTAATTAGTTAACTTACTCCTATAAAGTATTGATTTTATCTATAATTTTTGTGATGGGAGATGATAGTATGACTTTATTCGGTAGTAGATTAAAACAACTTAGAAAAGATGCTCATCTTACTCAAACTCAAGTAGGAGAAAAAGTTGGAGTAACAAAGGTTAGTATTTGTTGTTATGAAAATGGTACAAGGTTACCTTCTCTTGATACGTTAGTTGACTTAGCTAATTTATTTAAAGTTGATGTTGATTACTTATTAGGAAACGATACTTATGTTGTTGCGGACAATGATTATGAGTATTCGATTAGCATGTCAAAAGAAGAATTAGTTTTTATTAAAGAAATAAGAAAGTATAATAAGCTACACAAAGATATAGTAGCTGATCCAAAAAGGATTGCTGAATTGATTTATAAAAAATTGAAATAATTGTATAATTATTTCAATTTTTTTGATATAATTTCTAATATAAGGAGGGGTAAAATGAATTTAAATATAATTGACATAATAAACAAAAAAAGACTTTCAGAAGAATTGACAAAGGAAGAGTTAGAATATTCTTTTAATGGATATTTGAAAGGTATAATAACAGATTATCAAATGAGTGCACTTTTGATGGCAATTTGTATAAATGATATGAGTGATGAAGAAATTTATAATTTAACAGATATATTTATTAATAGTGGAGATATACTAGATTTATCAAAGGTTTCTGGAATAAAAGTTGATAAACATTCGACGGGTGGAGTAGGTGATAAAACAACCTTAATTGTTGCCCCTATAGTCGCATCATGTGGTGTTAAAATTGCTAAAATGAGTGGTAGAGGGCTTGGATTTACTGGTGGAACTATTGATAAACTTGAAAGTATAAAAGGATTTAATACAACGTTATCAAAAGAACAGTTTATTAATCAATTAAACAACATTAATGTAGCGATTTCAAGTCAAACAGAAAATCTTACTCCTTTAGATAAAAAAATATATGAATTGAGAGATGTTACTGCAACAACAGAATCAATTCCTCTTATTGCAGTTAGTATTATGAGTAAAAAAATTGCAAGTGGTGCAGATAAAATATTAATAGATATAAAAGTAGGTAGTGGAGCACTTATAAAAAGTACAAAAGATGCAAATAGACTAAGTAAAATAATGATTAAAATAGGAAAAAAGTATAATAAAGAGACAAGAACTATAATTACAGATATGGATTCACCTTTAGGAAAAAGTGTTGGAAATACTTTGGAGGTATTAGAGGCATTTGAAATACTTATGGGAAAAGAAAAAAGCTATTTATATCATGTATCAACAATTCTTGCAGCAAACTTAATAAGTATGGCTAAAGGTATAACAACAGAAGAAGCATTAAAAGAAGTAGAAATTGTAATAAATAATAAAGATGCATTTTATAAATTGATAGAATTAATAAAAGCACAAGGTGGTGACATAAGTACATTAAAGATTAGTGATAATGTAATACCAATAAGAAGTAATAAAACAGGTACATTAAAAAGAATTGATGCATACAAAATAGGAATTCTATCAAGAAATTTAGGTGCAGGCAGAATAACAAAAGAAGATAAGATAGACTATACTGTAGGAATAGTTTTAAATAAATTTTTAGGTGCTGTAATAAATAAGGGAGATATACTTTGCTATTTATATGTAAATGAAGAATCTAAATATAGTGAACAAGAAGTATTAGATTGTTTTGAAATATAATGATGAAATATTATTATGTAATACTATTTATTTTATCTATTTTACCTTCATCAATAATATTAAAAATAATTTATGATAGAGATGATAACAAAGAGTCTAAAGCATTATTAATAATTCTATTTGGACTTGGAATAATGTCTTGCTTATTAACTACTATACTTGACATATTTTTAGATGTTGTATCAACTAATTATCACAATTTAATTAATAATTATAGCGAAAACATTTTAAAAACTTTTGCTTATGCTTTTTTTAGTATTGCACTAATAGAAGAATTTTCAAAGTGGATTTTAAATTTTATTGTAATATGGAGACATAAAGAGTTTGATGAAAAATATGATTCAATCGTTTATTCATGTTTTTCAAGTCTAGGATTTGCGACTTTTGAAAATTGTCTATATGTAATATCAAATGGAATGAAAATAGCTTTTCTAAGAGGTATTTTTTCAGTTCCTGCACATGCTATGTTTGGAATTATATCAGGTTATTATATAGGAAATGCAAGAGATTACTTTATAAAAAATAATAAGCCTAAGTGTAGATTAAGTATAATAATTAGTTTGGCTTTTCCTATTATATTACACACTATCTATGATTTTTTAATTTTGTTACATAACAATATATCTATAATATTATTTATACCTTTTATGATATTATTATATATAAATGCAATAGATAAAGTTACTAAAAGTTCAAAAAAAATTATTCGATAAACATGGCATAATATTCTTCGAATGTTATGTCATGTTTTTTCATATATGAAGAAATTTCAATGCCAACATATCTATAATGCCAAGATTCAAAAGTATATCCAGTTATGTATTCTTTTTCTTTAGGGTATCGAAGTATAAAACCATATTTATATGCATTATCTATCATCCATTTGTATTCAGCTGTCTTTTCAAAGTCTGTATAAGGTAAAATTCCATTGCTAACATCAACTGCAAGTCCTGTTTGATGTTCTGAATATCCTGGTCTTGCTGAATAGGTATCAGCATTTTGAATGCCATCTAATTTTACATAACTATTATATATTTTTGATTGATAGCTATAGCTTCTATATCCTGATATTGCAACTATATTAAGTTTGCTTTTTAAAGCCTCTTTTTTTAAATTATTAAAAGCAATACTTGCAACTTCTTGCATACTGGTATAATCAATATTAACTAAATTATTTGGTGTATATTCTTTATTCAAATAATTATACTTATTAACAAGTACATAAGTAGTATCTATATTATTTGATAAAGCTGTATTGTTGTAAAATGGCCTATATATACCAATATTCACTTCATTAATTATAGTGTAATTACTTTTGTTGCTATTTCTTTTTTTATATTCAATGTACCTTTCTTTGTTATATTCTTTATAAAATGGAAGCTTACTAAATTCGTTAGAAACTTCTTTTGAACATCCTAAAAATATAAAAAATAAAATAATTATTATCGTTATTATTTTCCTCAAAAGGTTCACCTCAATTAATATTATGTCCAATTTTGTTATATATTTTAAAAAATATTCATATTAATTAATAGGTGAATTTATGAAAAAGTTGTTTTTATTTATGTTTTTATTATTTGTATTTTGTACTAGAGTAAGTGCTGAAGATAATATTATTCCAAATGCTAAGAGCGGAGTATTAATGGAGGCATCAAGTGGTACAATTTTATTTGAAAAAAATAAAGATGATAAAATGGCAGTTGCATCAATGACAAAGATGATTGCTCAAATAATAATATTAGAGAATATAGAAAATGGTAATTTAAGTTGGGATGAAGTTGTAACTGCAAGTTCTAATGCATCAGGAATGGGCGGTTCTCAAATATATTTGCAAACTGGTGAAAAAATGACAGTAAGAGACTTAATGAAAGGCATAACTATGGCAAGTGCAAATGATGCAACTGTTGCTATGGCTGAGAGAATTTCAGGAACAGAAGAAGCTTTTGTTAAACTAATGAATGAAAAAGCTAAAAGCATAGGTCTGAAAAACACAGTCTTTAAAAATTGTACGGGACTTGATGAAGAAGGACATTATTCAACTGCTTACGATATGGCATTAATTGCTAAAGAATTGATAAGTCATGAAAAAATATTTGAATTTTCATCGATATATGAAGACTATTTAAGAATAGATACTCAGAATAAATTTTGGCTTGTTAATACAAATAAATTAGTAAGATTTTACGAAGGAGCAGATGGATTAAAAACAGGATTTACTGATAATGCTAAATATTGTATGGCAGTAACTGCTAAAAGAGATAATATGAGACTTATTGCTATAGTATTAGGAGAAAACAGTGGTAAGGTAAGAAATGCTGAAACAATGGAACTATTAGATTATGGATATAATTTATATAAAGTAGATTTAGTTAAGTCAAAAGATGATAAAGTTGGTACAATAAAGATAGATAAAGCATCAAAAAAAGAAATAGATGTATATCCAAAAGAAGATATAACTATTCTTGGAAAGAAGTCAGATGTTAGTATAAATTATGATATAGAATTAAAGCAAATTGATTTTAAGATACCTTTAAAAAAAGGTTCTAAAGTTGGAACAATAATGGTAAAAAACGGTAATAAAAAAATAAAAGAAGTTGATGCTATTATAAATGAAGACATAATGAAGTTAGGATTGATAAAATTAATACTTAATACAATGTCAGATATTTTAAGTGGAAATTTATTATAATTATAATAATGAATGAGCATATAAAAAAATATGTTTCATTTTTTTTTGAAAATTTGATAATAATTGTTATAGACAATAGTAAACTTAAATGAAAATATTGATAAATATGACTATTTATGGTATTATCTAAAACGTTAACTTTTTTAAGAGGTGATAATATGCTAGAGATTAAAAACGTTTCAAAAGTATATGAAACAGAAGATTTAAAGCAAATAGCATTAGATAAAGTAAGTATTAATTTTAGAGAATGTGAGTTTACAGCAATACTTGGACCATCTGGTTCTGGAAAAACAACATTATTAAATATAATTGGAGGACTTGATCACTATACGTCTGGAGATTTGATTATTAATGAAATAAGCACAAAAAAATATAAGGATTCAGACTGGGATAGTTATAGAAATCATAGAATCGGATTTGTATTTCAAAACTACAATTTAATAGGACATCAAACTATTTTATCAAATGTTTTACTTGCATTAAAATTATCAGGAATCTCCAAAAAAGAAGCAACAAATCTTGCTAAAAAAGCTTTAAAAGATGTTGGACTTGAAAAACATATTAATAAAAGACCAAATCAATTATCTGGTGGTCAAATGCAAAGAGTTGCAATAGCAAGAGCTCTTGTAAATAATCCAGATATATTATTAGCAGATGAACCAACAGGAGCATTAGATTCTGAAACAAGCGTACAAATAATGAATTTATTGAAGAAAATATCAAAAGATAAACTTGTAATAATGGTTACACATAATCCAGAACTTGCTCACGAATATTCTAATAGAATTATAACATTAAAAGATGGAAAAATAACATCAGATACTAATCCATATGACGGAAAAAAAGAATCCAAAAAGATGAAGAAAGACAAAAAAGATAAAATTGAAAAAACATCAATGTCATTTAAAACTGCACTAGGATTATCTTTTAATAACTTAATGACAAAAAAAGGAAGAACTATATTAGTCTCATTTGCAGGTTCAATTGGAATAATAGGAATTGCACTTATATTATCTTTATCTACAGGATTTCAAAATTATATAAATAAAATACAAGAAGATACATTATCATCATATCCACTTACTATTACACAAGAATCAACTGATATTACTGGAATGCTTTTATCTATGACAACTGGAAATAATGAAAATAATGGAAGCAATAAAGTAATTGAACAACAATATATAACATCAATGTTTTCTAATATAAAAGCAAATGACTTAAAAAGCTTTAAAAAATATTTAGAAAATAATTATAATAACATCAAAAATGATATATCATCGATAAAATATTCTTATAATATAGATCCATTAATTTATACTATTGATAGTGAAAACAACTTAGCTAAGGTAAATCCAAGTAGTTTATTCTCGGCAATATATGGCTCTAGTATGCTAAGCTCATACTCATCGCTTGCTTCTGTTTACACGCAAATTGTAGATGATAAAAAATCTTTAGAAGAATCATATGATGTTTTGGCTGGAAAATGGCCTGAAAAATATAATGAAATGGTAGTAGTTTTATCAGAACCAAATAGTATTTCTGATTTACTTGTGTACTCTTTGGGACTAAGAGACAATAGAGAACTTACAAATATAATTAATAAATTAATGACTGGTGAGGCAGTACAAATTAATAATGAACCACTTGAATTAACTTATGAAGATTTATTAGACGTAAATTTAAAACTTATTATGCCATCTGATACTTATAAATATAATAGTAAATATAAAATTTATGAAGATATGAGTGAAGATGAATCTTATATGAGAAATTTATATAAAAACGCTGTCGACTTAAAAATAGTAGGAGTAGTTACCTCTAAGCCAGGGGTAACATCATTGGCATTAAATCCTGGTGTTGCATATACATCTGATTTAATAGATTACATAATTGATTATGCACAAGATAGTGAAATAGTAAAAAAACAACTAGAAAATGAAGAAATAGATGTATTTTCTAACACAAGATTTGATTCTAAAAATTCTAAGTCAAATCTAGATTTTTCCAAATTAGTAAGCGTTGATCAAAATAAATTAAAATCAGCTTTCAATATGGATATTAGTAAAGAAAAACTTGTAAGTATGACCTCTTTATATATGGAAGAAATTAATAATGCAATAACAACCGATTTGACACCTGCGAAAGATTCTTTTAATAGCAATTTTATAAGTCTTTCTAAGGGAATGTTTGATAGTATAAAAGACAAAGTAAGTATGAGTGATGCTGAAAATGTAGTAAATAGTTATTTAAACTTAAAGCAGACAAAAAATATACTATCAAAATTAGAAAAAGAATATGTATTGCCAAGTGAAACGTTTAAAACAACATATAAAGGTTTACTACAGGGACTTCTTCAAACATACATAAGTGCATATTATATGTTTGATCAATCCTTAACAGAAGATATTAACAACATAACTGCCGTAGTTAATGATGAAATCGTCAATACTGTTTTGTCTTCTTATATGGATAATACCGCCATTATGGGTACTAGTGAAACAATGGCTAAATATATGACTGAAGCATTAATGAAAAAGACTATTTTAACAAAAGTAGGAGAAATGACAACAAAATTAACAGAAACAATTGCATCATCTTTAAAAGTTGATGAAAAAATAATTGCAAGTGCATTTAAAATAAATATAAATGAATCTGAATTGTCAAGAGTAATGAATACAATGATGACTAACACAGACTCAAATGCAACAGTTAATTTAAGTTCTTTAGGATATCAAGATAAAGATGAACCAACTTATATTTCATTTTATTTCAATAGTTTTGATGGCAAAGAAAAATTCTTATCATTTATAGATTCGTATAACGATTTAATGAAAAGTGATAATAATGAAGATAAAGTAATCAATTATTCAGACACAACAGGAATACTAATGGATTCAGTTAAAACAATAGTAAATGCAGTTACTTATGTGTTAATAGCATTTGTATCAGTATCACTTGTGGTATCTTCTATTATGATAGGTATAATAACTTATATATCAGTGTATGAAAGAACAAAAGAAATAGGTATATTAAGAGCAATAGGAGCATCGAAACATAATATTTCATCTATATTTAATGCTGAAACTTTTATAATTGGATTATTATCAGGTGCAATAGGTATAGGAATAACTTATTCAATAATACCTATAATAAATATTATAATTCACCACTTTATAGGAAATATTCCATTAAATGCAAAGTTTGGTGTAATTAGTGCAATCATACTTGTAGTTCTAAGCATTGTGTTAACTTTAATAGGAGGATTAATACCTTCTAGAAAAGCGTCAAAAAAAGATCCTGTTGAGGCGTTAAGAAGTGAATAAAATATTGTAATTAAAAACGAGATAAAATTTATTATCTCTTTTAATTTATGACAAAAAGTGATATAATCTTTGAAGAAAGAAGGTAAATAATTATGAAAGACTTATTTAAAAAAGTATATACAGCTTCATTTATTTCATCAATGATGTTTTTAATATTTGGAATACTTTTAATAATACAAACAGAAAGTGTAATCAAAACTATATCATTGTTTATAGGAACAATATTATTAGTAATAGGAATTTTTCCTATAGTGAATTATTTTAGAAATAGAATGCATAATTTGCTATCAAATGCAGGTTTATTATATGGAATATTTAGTGTGGTGGCAGGTATTATAATTATAATTAATAGCAATCTTTTGGCAACTATAATTCCTGTATTAACAGGAGTTTGGATGATAGTAAATAGTGTTAATAAAATACAACTTTCTATGCAACTAAGAGATAACAATATTGGTAGTTGGATTATATCGTTTATTTTTGCTATTATAATACTTATTTGTGGTTCATTTTTAATAATTAATCCACTAAGAGTGGCATTTTCAATCAGTAAAATGGTAGGAATAATAATAACTATATATGCATTACTTGATATTTTAGATACAATATACATAAAAATAAAATCAAAAGAGATAAAAGATCAAATCATAGAGGTAGAAATAAATGAGTCTAGAAACAGTAAAAAAACATCTAAAGAAATATAAAAAAGATAAAAAAATAATAATAGTTCAAGGTACTAGTGCAACTGTTCTTGAAGCAGCAAATGCACTTAATATCGAAACTGATAATATTGCTAAAACACTTGCATTGAGTAATAACAATGGAGGATGTATTGTTGTTGTAGTTTCTGGAGATTCAAAATTAGATAATTTAAAATTTAAAAGTGAATTTGGATATAAACCACATATGTTATCCTATGAAGATACATACAAATTCACATCACATAAAGTAGGCGGTGTTTGCCCTTTTGGACTTACAAATGTGGATGATGTTTATTTAGACGTATCACTAAAAAAACATGATAAAGTTTATCCTGCGTGTGGAACAGATAATTCTGCAATTGAATTAACAATAGAAGAATTAGAAAAAATTACAAATTATAAAAAGTGGATAGATGTTTGCAAATATAAATCTTAAAAATGTTGAATAAAATGAAAAAAATGTAAATAATAGTCGTATGCTATTATTTTTTTTATATCTTTGTTTAAATTTGAAAGAAATAAAATATATTAATAATTAATAATTATTAATGGTAATAAAAATTCACGTAATAAAAATTTATTTTTGTTTTAATATTTATTTTTATATTTATAAATGATATAATTATAACAAAATAGAGGTGATTGATGTGTTTGCTAGTATTGGACTTACTATATCAGGATTTGTTTTTACTACTGTTATTACAATTGTTTATTTTATAAAGAAGAAATATAGTAATGTTGAAAACAATATTTATAGATTTTTGCTTTTATGGACATTGTTTTTACTTATATTAGAATTTGTATGTGTATATACAATGGCTAATAGAAATATTATTCCAATTATTAATGAATTATTGTGTAGGGGATTTATACTTGGCTGCATAATATGGTTTGTTTCTATAATTTTATATATGAGATGTGTTGTCTCTGATAAGAAATATAATAATTTTGATGAAGTGTTTGGAGAAAAAAATGCAATTTTCATTCTTGTTACTTCTTCTGTTTTGTTTTTTATATCATGTTTTTTTGATGTTTCATATACATCAGGTCCTGATAACAATTTTTACGTAATTGGTGGAAAAGCGGTATATGTTTTATATGTTGTATTTGCATTTGTTGGTGTATATATGCTTAAAGTATTATTTAAAAATTTTTCTAAGGATATGCTTATGAAAAAAATGCCTATATTAATGTTTTTAGTATTTTATTTTATATTAGGTGTAATACAATTGTTATATGCAGATTTAAACGATTTAACTTTCTTATTCTCTTTTTGTGTAGTATCTATGTATTTTACTCTTGAAAATCAAGATATCAAGCTTGCCGGTGAATTAAAAGTTGCCAAAGCAGAAGCCGAAAAAGCTGATCTTGCTAAAACTGAATTTTTATCTAAAATGTCTCATGAAATTCGTACTCCTATGAATACTATAATGGGGTTTAGCGAAGCACTTATGAATAAAAAAGATGTTACAGAAAGTGAAATAAAAACAGATGTTAAAAACATTTATAACGCTGGTAAAAGTCTTCTTGAAATAATAAATAACATACTTATATTTTCTAGAATTGAATCAGGTAAAGAAAATGTTGAACATACAGAGTATTCAATATTTGATATAACAAATGAACTTGAAAGTTTTGTTCTTTCTAAGATAGATAAAAATAATGTTAAATTTAGTATAAATATTGATCCAAAAATAAGTGCTAATTATATTGGTGATAAATTAAAAGTATATCGAATTTTACTTAATATTGTTAGTAACTCAACCAAATTTACATCTTCAGGAGAAATTTCTCTTAATATTAGTTGTAATAATAAAGATAATATTGGTAGATTGAAATTTGAAATAGTTGATACTGGTTTTGGTATGAAAAAAGAAGAACTTGATAAGTTGATGCTTAATTTTTCAGATAATACAGATATATCGTCAAACTTAAGTGGAACTGGTTTAGGTTTAGTGGTCGTTAAAAGAATTATAGATATGATGGATGGGAGCATTGCTTTTGAAAGTGAATATGGTATAGGTACTAAATTTTTTGTTGAACTAGAACAAGGGATATCCGGAAAAGATAAGGTTGGAGATTTAAAGAAAATAAAGTCAATCAAAAAAGAAAAAGAATATTTTGATTGCTCTAAATACAGTATACTTATTGTTGATGATAATAAATTAAATAGAAAAGTAACAGAAAGGCTATTAAAACCTTACAATATTAAAATTGATACTGCAGATAATGGAAGTGAATGTATCGAAAAAATAAAGTCTGGATATAAATACGATATAATATTTCTTGATCATTTAATGCCCGAACTAGATGGTATTGAGACAATACGAATCTTAAAAAAACTAGAATTAAAAGAATTGCCACCAATAGTAGCAATGACTGCAAATGTAGTAACAGAGGTTAAAGATACATATATAAAAGAAGGTTTCTCAGATTATTTAGCTAAACCTGTAGATATAAAAGATCTAAATAAGTTATTAAAGAAATATTTTATGAAAAGGGGTGCTAAATAATGCCAGGTAACATATTAATTTCAATTGGGGGATTATTTTTTGCAATATTAATGACAGTTGTATATTTTATAAAAGCAAAGCAAACTGGCATTGATAATAAATTATTTAAGCTATGTCTTATTACAGTAATATTTATCAGTATAACTGAACTAATTACTATTCCAGTTTTATATTATTTACCTAATAATGTAATTCTTGGTAATTTTTGTGCGAGAACCAATCTGATTTTAACAGAAATTTGGATTATGATAATGGCATGTTATTTGATGACACTTGGTAGAGCATATAAAGTTCAGAGTGTAATAGAATATTTTGAAAAAAGCAATGTGATACAAATAATTTTCTTTACATATATTGCGTTAATTGGTATTTCGATGTTTTTTCCATTACAAAATGTATCAAATAGTGATGGAGCATACATTTCGGGACCAGCTTTGTATTTTACATATGCACTTGCGATAATTTCTCTTGTTATAACTATTGTTTTAGTTGCAAAAAGCAAAACTAGCTTACCAGAAGTTAAGATTACGCCAATAATAATTGGAATAATTGAAACCGTTTTATCAGCTACTATTCAACTCATGTTTCCTATGCAACTAATAATTACTGCAAGTTTTGTATTTAAGATGTATTTGCTTTATTTTATGTTTGAAAATCCTGATTTATATTTAATTAAGGAGTTAGAGCTTGCAAAAAAGAAAGCAGATGATTCTAATAAATCTAAAACAGATTTTTTATCTAATATGTCACATGAAATCAGAACTCCTATGAATGCTATACTAGGTTTTAGTGAAGGAATATTAAATGATAGTAAGTTTAACATTGAGAATGCTAGAAAAGATATTACAAATATTTATTCAGCAGGAAATAACTTATTAGAAATCATTAATAATATTCTTGATATTTCAAAAATTGAGACAGGTGAAGAAAAAATAGAGCTTAAGGAATATAGTGTTAGCTCCATTGTTTTAGAGTTAAAAAGTATAATAGAAGCAAGAATAACAGATAACAAAATTAAATTTATTACAGATATAGATTCTAAAATTCCATCTAAATTATTAGGAGATAAGACAAAAATTTTCCAGGTTCTTCTAAATATTTTAAGTAATTCTGTTAAGTACACTGAAGTTGGACAAATAAAACTTACAATTAGAAGTGAGATTGTTGACAATAAATGTTTATTGAAATTTAAAATTTCCGATACTGGATATGGTATAAAAAAAGAAGATTATGATAAATTATTTGAAAAATTTTCTAGACTTGAGATTGCTACTAAAAAAGAAATCGAAGGAACAGGACTTGGCCTTGTTATAACAAAGAGATTAGTAACTCTCATGGGAGGAAGAGTTTGGTTTGAAAGTGAATATGGAGCGGGCACTACTTTTTATGTTGAAATAAGTCAAAAAATAATAGATAAAAATCCTATTGGAGATATTCATGTAGAAAATACGATTAGAGACGAACATGATTATTTAGACTGCAGTAGATTTAAAGCATTAATTGTTGATGATAATAAACTTAATTTAAAAGTTGCTGAAAAGGTTTTGTCAAATTATAAATTTAAAATTTCAACATTACTAAGTGGTAAAGAATGTATTGATGAGATTAAACAAGGAAAAAAATATGATATAATATTTTTGGATCATATGATGCCCAACATGGATGGTATAGAAGTTCTTCATATTTTAAGAAAATTAGATGATTTTGATATTCCACCAGTAGTAGCTTTAACCGCAAATGCTATTACCGGAATGAAAGAAATGTATTTAAATGAAGGATTTGATGATTATTTATCTAAACCTATTAATACTAGTGAATTAGATAAATTAATTAATAAATATTTTGATGAAGGAGCGAAAAAAAAGAATGAATAACATTGAATTTTTAAAACAAAATGGATTTAATATTGATCAGGCTTTGTCTTATCTAGGTGATATAGAAACATTTAATGAAATTTTAAAAGATTTCTATGATGGACTTGATGATCAAGTAAATGAATTACTAAGTAAAAAAGACGATATGCCTAATTATGCAATACTTGTACATGCTTTAAAAAGCAATTGTAGATCACTTGGTATAATAAGATATGCTGATATTTGCTATGAAGAAGAATTAAAAAGTAAAGAGGGAGACTCTGAATTTATTTTAGAACATTGTTCTAAAATAGTTGAGGAAAAAGAAAAAGTAAAAAATATTATTAAAACATACCTAGGATTATAGGAGGAATAACATGGATTATTCAAATATTAAAAATGAATTTTTAAATTTATTTAATAATTTATTTGTTGTTGATATTACACATGATAAGGTAGTTATATTTGAAAGTGTTCAAAAAGAAATGTCATTTTTTGATTTTATTAGTTATGCAACTCCTTTAATACACCCGGATGATTTGAAAAAATATTTTGATAACTTAAATGTAGCTAAGTTAGAAAAAAATAATGGATTTATTACCTTTAATTATAGGTTTAAAAATGGTAATGAATATGAAAAGAATACCAACTACCTTAGACTAGTAACATTTGGCGATAAAAAATTAATATTATCTTCTTCTATTAAAGGAGATAATTCTACATCGAATGATTCAAATCTTGAAGGCAAACTTAATGTTATATCAAATGAGGTATCTGATGTTATTTTAAAAATCTATAATACACTAGATTCATCAATTGAAATGAATTCAACTAGTAAGTATATATCTAATTTGCTTGATAATTTAGTAAGAAAGGTTCCCGAATTTAATAAAGGCCTTGAAAAAAATATGATTTCTCAAGTAAATAAAGTTAGTAATACAATTTTAATTATTGATGATGATCCTATGACCAGAAAACTTTTGAAAAAAATATTTATAGATGATTTTGAAATATTAGAAGCAGAAAACGGTCAAATAGCTATAGATTTAATTAAAGAAAAAGGTATTGACAATATAGAAGGAATATTTCTAGATTTATTAATGCCTGTGTTAGATGGGTTTGCAGTTTTAGATTATTTAAAAAGTAGTAATATTTTATCTAAAATACCAGTTATAATTATTAGTGGTATAGAGGATAAGGAAGCTAGAACTAGAGTTTATCAATATAATGTTGCAGATATGCTAGAAAAACCATTTAATTTGGAAGTTATTAAATATCGTACTAAAAATTTAATTAATTTATATAAAACTAGTAGCAGTTTAAACAATATGGTTTTTTCACAAGCTACTGATTTGAGAAGTATTATTGATAAAATAGTTGAATTCTATAAATACGATTATAAAGAAAAAATTGAAAAAGTAAAAAAATCAACAAAAATATTTTTAGATAATTTTAAATTAGATTATGCTGAATATGGTTTAGACAATTATAAGATTAATAAGATTGTTGAGGCTGTTGATTTATATGACATTGGAAAATATATATTACCAAGAACTATAGGAATTAACGGTAGCTTAACAGACGAAGAAAAAAGTATTTTAAAAAATCATCCTAATTATGGTAAGCTAATTGTTGAAAAATATTTAGATAAATTAGGTGATATGGATTTGTTGAAATATTCAAGTGATATAACCCTTTATTGTCATGAAAACTATATTGGAAGTGGATTTCCAAATGGCATAAAAGGAGAAAATATTCCTATATGGGCTCAAGTTGTAGGCGTTATGATTGTGTTAGATTTGATATTATCTAGAGAAGATTTGAACTCATTAGCTAATGAAGAAATAATTAATAAATACTTAAATGTATATAATTCAAAAATCATTAATACTTTAAGGAAAGTATTTGACGAAATAAGAATGATTTATAATAAATTAGAAAATTAATAGATGGTTTATAAAAATAATAATTGAAACATTTATTATTTTACAATGTGATATGAATTTTGTGTTATTAACACATAAATATGATTCATATCATTTTTTATTTGTTTATATTATATATTGTTTGATAAAAGAAAACGTTTTTATTTTACTTAATTAAAAAATTATTATATAATAAATGCATTAAGAGGTGAAGTTATGGATGAGGCTTTATTAGATGATAAAAATGTTGTTGTTATGAAACTACTTCATTATTTTATAACGGAAAGAAAATATAATCCAATAATACTACAAGGTGCTGAAAATGAGATTTGGCTTGAAAATATGGATTCTGATTATAAAATTATTAGAATTGTATCAAATCACATTCATAATGTTGAACAATTTGAGTACGATTTATATAAGACTAAGCATATAGTAAAAAAAATAAAGAAAAAAACTTTAACAATGAATATGAATGTTTTAAGTATATTTATTGATGTAAGAGATAGTGAAAATATCACTAATAATAAAAATTATGATTGCATATCAATTGAATCAGAAAAAGACATAGCAAAGTATGATAATGTAATTGAACATTTTCCTGATATTATTAAGAAATTAACATTTAATGAGGAAGGAATGCAATTGTTTATAAAAATTACAACAGATATTAACAAGAAAAATAAAAAAGACCAAGATGAAGCTGAAGATATATTTAAACCAAGGAAACCAATTATTACTAATATATTAATTTTTCTTAATATTTTTATCTATGTTTCAACGCTTCTTTTTGACAGAAATGGTTATATTCTTAATAAATTTTGCGTATATGGTCCATATATAATTAGAGGAGAATATTATAGACTAATAACTGGAGCTTTTATACATGGAAACATATTTCATTTGTTATTTAACTGTTATGCTCTATATGTCATAGGAACACAAATAGAGTCATTCTTTGGCAAGGCAAAATATATTACAATTTATTTAGTAAGCACATTATTTTCTTCACTATTGTCTATTGTTATAAGTAAATATGCATCAATTGGTGCAAGTGGTGCAATATTTGGCCTTATGGGAGCTATGTTATATTTTGGATATCATTATAGAATATATTTAGGCAGTGTAATAAAAAGTCAGATTATTCCTCTTATAATAATTAATCTTTTCATAGGTTTTATATTTAGTGGTCAAATAGATAATTTTGCCCATATAGGTGGCTTAATAGGTGGAATACTGATATCAAAAGCTTTAGGAGTTAAATATAAGAGTACTAAATCAGATATGATAAATGGTTGGATACTTACAATAATCTTATTTGTCTTTTTACTTGTTGTTGCAAATAAATTTATAGTTTGATAAAATGTTATTAAGAAAATAGAGGTGTATTTTATGGAAATAAGTGAAACACATGCTTATTCAATTGAGTCTTTTGAAGAACAAATTGTTAAAGATGTTATAAAAGATGTATATGAAGCATTAGAAGAAAGAGGATATAATCCAATTAATCAATTAGTTGGCTATATAATGAGTGGAGATCCAGGATATATTTCTTCGCACAAAGAAGCAAGAAGCAAAATAACTAAACTAGAGAGGAATAAAATATTAGAAGTATTACTTCGTGAATATATTAAAAATATATAATGAGATATATTGGACTTGATCTAGGGAGTAAAACGCTAGGTGTTGCATTATCAGATACAACTGGTTTAATTGCATCTAGTTATACAATTATTAGACACAATGAAGATTATGATTCTTTAATAGATGAAATTGAAAAAATAATTGATGAAAAAAAAGTAGATGAAATAGTACTTGGTTTGCCTAAAAACATGAATAATACATTAGGTGAGAAAGCAAATCTTTCTATTAAATTCAAAGGTATGCTTGAACAAAGACTTGCTAAAAAAGTACATCTTATTGACGAAAGATTAACTACTGTTGAAGCAACTAATATTTTGTTATTAAATGATACTAGTAGAAAAAAAAGAAAAAAAGTAATTGATAGTGTTGCAGCATCTATAATACTCCAAACATTTTTGGATAGAGAAAGGAATAAATAGTATGAAGGAAAAAACAACTTTTAAGGTAATTAACGATGAGGGACATGAAATAACTTGTGATATTTTATTTACTTTTGATAGTGAAGAAACAAATAAAAGTTATATTGTTTATACCGATAATACAAAAGACAA
>JAQXRJ010000070.1 GCA_029218465.1 bacterium
TCGTAGATACTGGACTTCCCTTTATTTTTTCTATTACTAAGAATAATAATCTTCCTCCATCAAAAGCTGGAAAAGGAATTAAATTAATGAAACCAACATTTACTGATAGCAATGCTATTAATTGTATTACACTGGATAAACCAGCTTGTCTAGTTTCACCTACTACGCCATAAATTCCAACAGGACCACTTAAATTTTTAAGACTTAGTACGCCTGTAAATAATGATTTAACAACTATACACATTTGCTTAATTAATGCGCCAAATTTTGTAAATGTATATTTTATTGACGGAATAATTCCTTTTTCTATTCCTTGTGAAAATTCAAGACCATATTTATAAGTTTCTACTCCATCAATAGTTTGTTTTTCTGGTGTAATTTTATAATTTACTATATTACCATTTTGTTTTTCAATAGCAAATAAAACTTCATTTCCATCATTATATAAAGTTAAATAAATTTGAACATCATCAATAGTAGATGTTTTATGCCCATTAATACTGATAAACTTATCTCCTGACTCTAATCCAATATTTTGTGCAGGCATGTTATCTGTTACACCAGATATTGTTGGACTCATAATTGGAGCACCAAAAATAAGTGCATAAGCAAATAATAATACTAGTGCTAATAAAAAGTTATTTCCCGCACCAAAGAACATTATCAAAAATCTTTGCCAAACTGGCTTAGAGTATATTTTTCTATCTTTTGATATTCTCTTATCATCATCGACTTCTTCTCCTGCAAGTTGAACAAAGCCACCTATTGGAATTGCTCTTAAACAGTATTCTGTTTCTCCATTTTTACCTTTTTTACTAAGTATCTTCGGACCCATTCCTAAAGAAAACTCATACACATAAACTCCAAACATCTTGGCAAAAACAAAATGCCCAAATTCATGTACTAAAATTATAATTCCCAATATTAATATAAATATAATTAATGTTACCATTTCTTTTCCCCTTTTCTACAAAACACTTAAAAATATTAAAAATCCTAAAACTATAAATATAATGCTGTCTAATCTATCTAAAATACCACCATGTCCTGGTATTAAATTAGAAAAATCTTTTGTATCATAATATCTCTTTATTGCAGAGAATGATAAATCTCCAATTTGTCCTAATATAGTTAATATTAAGCTCATCATTACTACTGCTATAACACTAACATTAATCGAAGTTGTTTCTATAAAGAAAATACTTCCTATAAAAGTTCCCATTATACTTCCCCCAATTGAGCCTTCTATTGTTTTATTAGGAGAAATAAGTGGTGCTAGCTTATTTTTACCAATTTTTCTACCTGTTAGTAAAGCGAAAGTATCTGTAATGGTTGCTAATAATAAAATATATATTATATAAACCAAGCTATAATTTCTTAAAGCAATTATTACATTAAAACTTATTCCAATAAATAACGTAGAACCAATTAAAAATAGTGCATCATTTATATTATACTTTTTACTATTGTTTACAAATACTATAGGTGTTATGTACGCAAATATTAATACTGCTATTAATCTATAATCAAGTAAAAAATATGAATATCCACCACTTACATTATAGTTTGTTAGTGTTAAGAAAATTACAAGAATATAAGCTATAAATCTCATTATTATAGGAAATTCTTTTTTCTTTTTTCTTGCCTTAAATAGTTCATATAATCCCATACAAGCTAGAACTGACATTAGAATTGCAAAAGGAACTCTACCAATTAGTAAAAATGGTATAAATACAGCAATTAATACAACTGCACTAATTATTCTTTGTTTCAAATTAAACACCTCCAAATCTTCTAGTTCTTTTTAAATATTCATCTATCGCTTTATCAAACTCTCCTTCATCAAAATCTGGAAAGTATTTATCTGTAAAATAGAACTCACTATAAGCCATTTGATATAACATGAAATTACTTACTCTTAATTCTCCACTTGTCCTAATCATTAAATCAATTGGCTTTAAATTGTTATATAAGTATTTATAAAATGATTCTTTATTAAGTGTGTTCAAATCAATTTTATCTTCTTTATAAAGTTTTGCAATTTTCTTAGATGCATCAATTATTTCTTCACTACCACCATAATTTAAACAAATGTTTAAAATACCTCCTGTATTTTGTTTCGTGTAATTCTGTATGTAGTTAATTGCCTCAATAACATCATCTCTTAAATTATCTTTTCTTCCAGAAATGACAACTTTAATATTATTTTTATTGAAAGTATCAGCTTCTTTTTTAAAGTACTTAATTATCAAATTCATCAAGTAGTCTACTTCTTCTTTATCTCTCTTAAAGTTTTCAGTAGAAAAAGCAAATACGCTCAGCTGTTTAACACCTTTACTCAATATATGTTGTGAGATTTTTTTTAAAGTTTTACTCCCTTCTAAATGTCCTTCACTTCTTTTTTTTCCTCTTTCCTTAGCCCATCTACCATTGCCATCCATTATAATTGCTACATGAGCAGGTATATTACTATCTATCATATTTCTCTCCTATAGATATTATTATAATATAAAATTATAATAACTACAACTTTTTTGAAAAGAAAAAACTACTATACAGTAGTTATTCTATTAATAATCTCTATTTGCTCTATTTCTTTTTTGAGCATTCTTTATACCAGCCTTTTTTGCTTCTCTTCTTTTAATTCCTGGCTTAGAATAAAATTCTCTTTTACGTTTCTCAGAAGGGACTCCGTCTCTTGCTAATTTTTGCTTAAATCTTTTTAATGCCACATCTAATCCACCATTTTTTACAGGTACTCTTGTCATTCAACTTCCCCTCCTTCCGTGTTTAACTAGAACAAATTGTACCATAAAAACATTATAAATTCAACATATTTTTATTTTTTTTCTACAAAATTCGACAAAAAGTTAACTATACTTCCTGAATTACTGTAATTATCATTGGTTTACTTTCTGTTTCTTTATAATAATATTTGCCAAGTTTATCTCTCACTTCATTTTTAATATTTGTATAATCTACTCTTTGATTATCAATTTCAATATTATCTTTAATTATTTCAAGACTTATATCTTGCGTTTCTTTAATTAAGTCTCCACTTTCTTTAACATATACAAATCCTCTCGTTAGAACTTCAGGGCCAGCTAGGATTTGTTTTGTTTTTTTATCAAGCGTGCAACTAATTATTACAATACCATTTTCACCAAGCATTTCTCTATCTTTTAATACTAAATCTCCAATATCTCCTTGACTTTTACCATCAATTAATATTTCATCAACTTCAATATGTTCAAAACTCTCAACAAGTTTTCCATCTTGAAACTCTACTACATCTCCATTTTGTTTTAAAATTATATTTTCTTTTGGGATTCCAACTGACTCGGCAACCTCTGCATTCATGACTTGATGACGATATTCTCCTTTTACAGGGAAATAATATTTAGGATTCATTAAGTTAATCATTAGCATTAGATCTTCACGAGATGCATGATGAAGTAAATGCTTTTTAGCTGATAGACAAACCGCACTTACATTAGCCATAGCAATTTCATCCATAACAAGAGCAAGCCTTCTCTCAATTCCTTCATAACTGGGCTCAGTTATAAAAATAGTATCCGTTTCCTTTAATTTAATATATTTATCAAATCCCTTTATAATTCTCTCCAAATTCATAAATGGTTTTTCTTTCTCATCACTAATTAATACAACTACATCCTTATCATCTAAATTAGATAAATCACCAATTCTTTCTTTGTCAAAGGTAATGTAACCCATATCAATTGATTTATTAATTAAATTTTGCAAAGTTTTCCCCATTATTACAACTTTTCTTTTTGTTTTTAAAACTTCATTAAATATTTCTTGTACACGATATATATGTGCTGTAAATATAGTTGCTATTATTCTATCAGGATTTTTCACTAAAACTTCTCTTATAAAGTCACTTACTCTATTATTAGGACTTGTATGACCAGGTTTTTCAGCATACATAGATTCGCTAAGTAGACAAAGTACTCCTTGTTTTCCTACATAAGCAAGTTTGCCTATATCGGTTTTATAATTATTCACCATTGTTGAATCAAACACAAAATCTCCAGTGTAAACTATTGCACCATCTTTTGTATATAAAACATAGCATACAGAATCAGGTATTGAGTGTGTAACACTTATAGGAAAAATTGAAAGGTCTCCAAATGATATTTTAGAATGAGGTCTGATTTCTTTTAAGTTATTAGCTTTAATATTATTTTCATCTAAATCTGACTTTAATATTTCCATTGTAAATTTAGTTGCATATACTGGTAAATTTGGTAAATCATATAAAATATCTGCAACAGCTCCCATATTTGAATCATGTCCGTGAGTTAAGAAAAGCCCTTTAATTCTATTAATGTTGTTTTTAATATAAGTATAGTCTGGTAATATGTAATCTACACCCAACATCTTTTCATTACCATATTTTAAACCGGCATCAAATATAAATACATCATTATCCACATCTACAACATACATGTTTTTTCCATTTTCATTTAGGCCACCTAAACTAAATATTTTTATTTTACTCATTATATATCTCCTTTCTTATTTATTAGCTAATTTTTTTAATGCATCTCTTGCTGCATTTTGTTCTGATTCTTTTTTACTACTTGCTATTCCTTTACCATATGTAATATCATCTATTTTTACAATCGTTGTAAATTCTTTATTATGTGAAGGGCCTTGTTCATCAATAAGTTCATAATTCAGGCTTTTTTTACTTGTCTGAACATATTCTTGTAATGCTGATTTATAATCACTAAAAAAAACTTTATTTGGATCTTCTATATAAGGTCCTATAATATTGGTTAATACTTTCTTTACAATATCAAAACCTAAATCTATGTATATTGCTCCCATTAATGCTTCAAATATATCTGCAAGTATTACTTTTTTAAATCTTCCTCCAGATTCTTCTTCTCCGCGTCCTACTCTAATATATTTGCTTAAATCTAAATCTTTTGAATATTCATATAAAGCATTTTCACATACATAACTAGCTCTTAATTTAGTCATTTCTCCTTCTGATACATCTTTTTTATTATATAAATAATCGCTACTAACAAGTTCTAAAACTGCATCTCCTAAAAATTCTAGTCTTTCATAATCCTTTCCATATTTATGTTCATTCGCATAAGAAGAATGACTAAAAGCTATTTCGTATAAATTTATATTTTTTGGTTTTATTTTTAATTTTTGAAATAACTCATTCATAAAATCACCTAACTAATTGTACAACAAAACTAAAAAAAAAACAAATATACTGATATTAATATTTGTTTTCAATACGAAATAAAAATAATTAAATTTATTCAACAACTATCCAAGCATCTGGAATAGGTCTAGTTTTAGGTTGAAATGATCCATTCATCGGCTTTGAAATAAGTTTGCTGTTAAGGGCCATTCCCGTAGATGTGCCACCATCCATATTAGCAGCATTTACTGCTCCATAGTCAACCATTATTCCTGCTAAGTCAACCATATCAGCTCCTGGTGAAGATTTTTGTCTTCCATCTATTGTAAGAAGAAGCACTATACCGTCTTCTCTTTGTCCAATTGCAGTACGAGGTGCGATTCCCCATCCTCCATTTCCTTTAATAAATGAAGCTTTTCCATTAACAACAAGGAATGGTCCATATTGAATACCATCTCTTATGCCTGCAGCAAGCGCTTGATCTGCATTCATAGATGTTGATAATATAAGTTTATTGTTTTTATCAAATCCTACAAGTCCACCATAACCTCTTCCCCATGTATTGTTTAATACAAGCTTGCCTTGTGAAATAACATATCCTCTTGGAACTCCTCCATAGCTATTATAACCAGGATCAACAAATCCGGAAGCATTAATTCCCAAAACTGCATTATATCTAGCAGTTATATCAATTAAATATTGTCCGCGTGAGGTATTTAAATTATATCCAATGTTTTTTGCTGTACCTATATGAACTTTAGAAGGATCGTATACTACTGCAAGTTTACCCTTATAACCATCTCTATTTATATCAATTATCTTATACAAATCATTGCCTTCATCTTTTGTTAAAACTTGTTCTTCAAATTCATTTTTAAAAATAATTTTATTAAAGTCAATTTCACCTATGGTAACCATATCTAAATCCGTTTCTTCATTTGATTCAATAACAACATTATTATTTAGAACTGAATTAACAATATCATCATTATAAAACCATGTTGCTAAATACTGATGTTCCATGGTTGTCATCGCAGAGGTTATAAGCCAATTTCTAAAAGTATGATTTGGTCCATAAAATATTATCATTACAATTGATGCGCACGCATAATAAAAAATAAAGAATAGTGCAATTATTACTTTCCAAATTTTTTTTAAACGTCTTCCTTTAATTTTGAAACATAATACTATACCAACTATAAAACTTATAAATAATATAACTGATAATATTAATAACACAATGGATAATGGTTTTGTTATTAAATTATTACTAAATAAAGACACAATATATAAACAAACAGTTATGGGAAAAAGAAATGAATTGATTAAAACTAGTCTTCTTCCAATACCACTATTTTTCTTCTTGTTCATTTTGTAACACTTCCTCTCTAGTTGATGTTGTATTCTTTCCAGAAAAATTCCCATCAGAGTTATAGTCAATATATTCAGTAATATAACCATCAAATTCCTTTAATTCAAATGAACTATCAGCAGAATACTCCTTAATTTTTGAAACCGTTGTGTTATATAGTTTAACAACATCCACATATATATTTATACATTTTTCATATGTTTGAGAATAAGAAGAACAAGCTCTATCTGCCTTGCCGTTTACATATCTTTTTCCACAACTTTTGTTTAAAACTTTAAATGAAGATATCTGTTCTATCTGTTCTGTCGTACTATTTAAAAGGGAATTTATTCTGTCATAATTTTTAAGTAATTTATCATAATAGTTACTCTCATTTAAAAGAGTTACAAGTTCTGTTAAATTTTTGTTATAGTCTTCTATCTTGTCTTCAAATTTTTCATACTCATTTACAATACTAGTCATAATTTTATTTGTTTCCTGTTTATCCTTTTTATAGGATTCAAGCAAAGACTTAACGCCAAATATAAGACCAGTCATAATTAGCACAACCAATAACACTACACAAATAATAATTATTAAAGTACTTTTATTTTTTTCTTTCATATAATTACACCTCAACTACTTAAATTAAAAAATGATATAAATCTTGAAAAATTATATAATATAATATTACTCTTATTAATTGCAAAACTTTTACCAAATGCTTTTCCACCTATAGTTAGTGCTGCAACAAAACCAGTAATAATAAGCGTTGTAATAAAATTTTCAAAAGAAAAATTACTTGCAAGCATTAAAGCTATTGAAGAACATAAAGCTCCACTTATTATTCCACAGATATCACCAATAACATCATTACAAAAACTTGATAATTTATCTGCGTTTTTAATAAATTTTACAGCTAATTTTGCACCTTTTACATTTCTTGATGCCATTGAATTAAATGTTTTAATATCTGCAACTGTAACGCTTATTCCAATCATATCAAATAAAATTCCAATAAATATTACCACAATCAATAATATTAAGCTGATTATTATACCAACATTATCAATAATTAACTCAGATAAAAATGAAAATAAAATTGATATAAAAAATGCACATATGGTTATAATTCCTACCCACTTATAATCAATTAATTTTTTATTTGATACTTTTTTCTTCTTAACTTTCTTTGAATACTTCTCCTTATATTCTTTTTTTTTCATAATATCACCAATTAATGAAATGGTATTAATATAGTAAACTCTGTACCTTAGGTCAAGTTGGATTTCCCTTATTCTTACTTCTCGTTACCAAGAAAGCCGTTCCCATTTAAAAGAATAAATAGTAAGTCACCTTATCTATGACTTGATTGCCACTTAGTGTACACTGCAATCCTATATTAATCTGCATTCTAGAGGTTTTCCCCAACAATACCCCCAACTACTAGTACTTTTTTGCAATAATAGTTTCAAGTAGCAATACCAAAATAAATGTGTACGCATAAATATTGGCTGTCTCTATTCCCTATCATCACTCAAGTCAAGCTACACTATCCATAGCTTTCACTACAAGATAGGTTTAATCCTAAGTCGTAATCAGTCTTCAAAAGAAGCTTTTCACAAAAATAGGTCTCAACGAATAAATGGGTCGATTATCGTATGCCATTACGGTCGCCCATGAATTCTTCATATTCAGCACCCACCCCAAACTGGGCGTAAGAAGCAGGCACCAAACGTTTCACAGATATGCTCTTTAACGATATTTTACCCTCGTCCTCGTAATTATGTATTGACTAGAATAATGTACCATTTCTATTATAGTTTAACATAGAGGTAAAAAAAAATAAAGACCATAACCTAAAGATTATAATCTTTATTATAAACTATTTAGTTAAATTGCTATTAGTTCCCGTTATAACAACAGACGTATTTTTTGATAAACCAGAATTGCTTGTACATTTATATATGTACTTAGCCGCAACTTTTGGAGTATATGTTTTTGATGTTGAAAGAATAGAATTAGAAACACTATCCCTATACCATCCACAAGATTTGATACCGCTCTTTGCTGTTGCACTTCCAGTTAGAGTACATCCAACTTTTTTGCATGTATATTTTATAGAAACTGTTGGTGGAGTTTTATCTATCTTTACCGTAACTTTTCCGGTTGTAATTGTTTTACCTTCTTTTGTAACTACTTTAGCATAATATTGTGTATCTGCCGCATTTACACTTATTGTACATGTTGCACTACTAGAGCTACAACTTGATTTAGATCCATTTCCATAATACCATGTTGCTGATTTAAAAGTTCCTCCATTAACTGTTATAGTCAATTTAACATTTCCACTTGTCCAAGAAGTTGTTGATGCTTTTAATGATGCAGTTATATTGCTTGAACTATCAGAACTAGTAACAGTTACTGCATTTGCACTCACAGCTATTCCAGCATTGCTTGTAACTTTAGCATAATAGCTTCCCGCCTTTGCTGCAGTATATGTTTTACCAGTTGCTCCAGATATTAATGTATAACTTCCAGTTTCCCCTGTCTTTCTGTAAAACCATTGATAATTTTTTACACCACTTAAGTTATTTGATACATTTATTGTTAACTTATTACCGACAACTTTAGTACCTGTTATGGATACCTTTGGTTTTTCCTTATCTATTTTTATAGTTTGAGTGACTTTTTTAGTAGTTTTTCCTTCTTTTGTTGTTATTACAACACCATATTCAGTGGCCTTTTCACTATCTTTTATAACACAAGTTTTTGTTGTACATGCAGAATATTTAGCAGTTCCTTTATACCAAGTGTATGTCTTAGCATTTCCGTTTTTAACTGTTGCATTTAATGTTACATCCGTAGATGACCAAACACTAGAATTATACGCTTTTCCACTTGAGTATGTAGCGCTTAATGAAGCTATAGGAGTTGATACTGAGGCTGAAGGTGATGTAACTTTAACAGAAGTTTTTTCAGATGAAACTTTAGAATTTGAAGTTGCAATTACATAATAAGTACCAGCTTTTGTTGGAGTATATTTAGAGCTTGAACTTACAACTTTATTATTAGAATCATACCATTTATATCCTGAAATACCACTATAAACTTTGCTTTCATTACTTACGCTTGCAGATAATTCAGTATTAACTGTAGTTCCACTTATTTTTACTACTGGTATTGTTTTATCTATTTTTACAGTTTTTGTTACTTTATTTGTTTTTTTATTATCAGATGTTGTAACTACAACTCCATAAGTTGTTGCTTTTTCACTGTCCTTTATAACGCACGTTTTTGTTGTACATTTTGAATATACCTCATTACCTTTATACCAAGTATATGTCTTAGCAGTTCCATTTTTAACAGTTGCAGTTAAGGTTACATCATTTTTTGTCCAATCAGAAGATGTAATAGACAAACTAGCAGTTGGGTTTATCATTGCATTAATTTTGTAAACATCACTTTTTACAGAATATCCAGATTGTGTTTTAACATATACTAAATATTCACCAGCTGAAGATTTAGTATCGTAAAAATAATTATTTGCATCCTTTACAAAATTATTATTAGCAACCCATTCATAAGTAATAGGACTTTTTATTAACTGTTTATTAGTAATTTCAGCTGTAAGAATTCCATTTTTCTCAACAATTTTAACTTTAGGCTCAACATTATCAATATTTGAAATAGTAACTGTTTTTGTATTTATATTTCCATTTTTATCTTTTACAACTATTACAACATTACCATTTTGAGTTATTTGCTTTGAATTAGAACTCTGATATGTTTTTCCACCGTCAAATGAATAAGGAGTGTTTGCAAGACCCTTACTTGATTTAACTTCTTTAATAGTTAAAGTAACAGGATTTTTAGTCCATGAATTAGTATTAGAATAAACGTTAAAGCTTAAAGAATATTTATTAGAGCTATTATTGGTACTATCATTACTGCTTGAATTACTTCCACCTGATTTTTTTATGACATTATAAATAGTTGATGTCATACTATTACCTGATCCTGTTTTAACAACTACTCTATATTTTCCACTTGATGTTGCAGTATATGAAGACTTATTAGCGCCTTTTATTATAGAATCATTTTTATACCACGTATAACTATAACCACTTATAGTTTCACTTGGTGTTACAATTGCAGATAAAACTACATTAGCGGTAGTTTCAACACCATTTTGAATACTTCCAATAATCTCAACAACAGGTATAGTCTTATCTATATTAGTAATTTCTTTTGTTTGTGATGCCTCACCATTCATCTCATTTCTAACCTTAATATTTAAAGTTATGTTATCTGAAATGGTAAATTCATTTGATTCTTGCCATGTTTCACCGCCATCAATTGAATAAGCTTTTTCATGTAGTGGAATTTCACTTTCAGCGTTTATATTAATAGTTATATCTTCATTAGTATATTTATCAGTAGATAAATCAATTGATTTAATAATAGGTGTATTTGAATTAACCTTACATATATTTAATGTATAGGTTTTATTTTTTCCATCCTGTGCTGTTACATTAATGTTGTGTTCTATGCAATTATCATTTAAATAAATCTTTTTATTACATCCAGATGTAGTTGATTTTGAATTTTCACTACTACAATAGACTGTTACTATTTCTTCAGTAGTGGCTACAGAATACTTTAATGTTTCTTTATTAAATTTTGGAGACAATTCACCGTTAGAAACGGTTAAACTATTTAGATAATTATTTGAACTTTTCTTGTTTATTTTTGAACAAGCTACTATAATTATAAGCATTATAATTATTGCAATTACAATTCCAATAATTATAAATAAAAGTTTAGGTTTTTTGTCGTCTCCATCTGTATATAATTCAGTATCTAAACTTTGATTATTGTCTTCATAATAAGTATTATTTTCATAAACATCATTATTCATATTATCACACTCTCTATTCTATAACATAATTATAACAATAAAATTTATTAAATAAAAGTTTTTTTTATATAAATATTCATAAATCTAATTATCGATTTATTTTCTTACTAACTTAGTATAAATTTATTATATCATTAAAAAAAATAAAGTCATCAAATTGATGACTTTAAAAAGTAATATATTATTTATTAAATCCACAACATGAACCACATTGAATATTTGAAACAGTATCTTGACTACAACAACTATAGCTTGGACGATATGTATGTCTATAAACATGGTTATTAATTATTCTAGTCCTTATCGGACAAACATGTGGAACTTCATGCATAATAGTTCTTTGAACTACACGTTCTTGAACTGGTTCAATTATTGGTGAAGTAACATTTCCAATAGTTGGCATTTGCATTCCTCCTGCCATTGGCATGCTGTTTTCAACATTTATGTCAACATCCATATTAACATCATTATATCCTTCAAAATTAGCATTGAAGTCATTTTGTCTATCACAACAGTGTTCTCTAAACATTTAAAATCCTCCTATCTAGTCTATATTATTCAAATAGATAAATAGAGGATATTTTAATTGCCTACTATTATTATAAAATAAAATTAATTATCAAATATATAAAAAATAATATAACTATTATATAACTTATTTTTTCAAACAAGCTTTTATTATCTTCCTTTTTCTTTTTCCCAGTCATTAATGCAAATACATTGATTAATATTGAAAATATACAAGCAATTACAATAATAACGAATCCAATAGGAATATATACGAAAAATAATCTATCTCGTAATAAATCGAATCCGTATATCATTTGATGACTACAGGCACCATCAATATCAAATAAGCAGGTTTCAATTCCACCATTAATCATTTCATAAATAAGAT
Source organism: bacterium (assembly GCA_029218465.1). GTDB lineage: Bacteria > Bacillota_I > Bacilli_A > RF39 > UBA660 > CAG-710. The sequence continues at coordinate 12,362 of JAQXRJ010000070.1, forward strand.
CATATAAAAGAAATATGCAAAATAAAGAAAAAGCTAATATAACACACCATTTCATAATTTTTTTAATTTTATCGTTTTTCATATTTTTACCTCCTTTATTGTAAGAATATCATGAAAAAAAAGTAAACAAGTCTAAAAAGGCATTTTAAACTTTCCGGATGAAAATTGTTTAATCATTTTCTTCATTTGTTCAAACCTATTTAATAACTGATTTACTTCTTGAACAGAAAGACCACAGCCTTTAGCGATTCTAGTTTTTCTACTTGCTTTAATTATTTCAGGATTTCTTCTTTCATTTGGTGTCATAGAAAGAATTATTGCTTCTACATGAGCCATTTCCTTAGGATCAATATTTACATTTGTTAGTCCTAGTTTTGACGCTCCCGGTATTAATTTTATTAAATTTTCTAAAGGACCCATTTTTTTTATTTGTTTCATTTGTGATAAAAAATCTTCTAAATCAAATTTACCATTTTGTAGTCTTTTTGCCGTTTTTTCCGCTTCTTTTTCATCTATTGCTTCACTTGCTTTTTCAACAAGAGATACAATATCACCCATGCCAAGTATTCTTCCAGCCATTCTTTTTGGATCAAAATTATCAAGACCGTCCAGCTTTTCACTTACACCAACAAACTTTATAGGAACATTAGTAAGATGCCTAACTGATAGCGCAACTCCTCCTCTGGTATCACCATCTAATTTAGTTAAAATAACTCCAGTTAAATCTAATTTACTGTTAAATCCTGTTATAACGTTTATTGCATCTTGTCCCATCATTGAATCAATAACAAGAAGTATTTCTTGAGGATTAACTTCATTTTTTATATTATCAAGTTCCTTCATTAACTCTTCATCAACATGTAAACGTCCAGCAGTATCAATTAAAACATAATCATATCCATTTTCTCTTGCATAATTAACTGCATTCTTAGATATTTCAATAGGATTATTTTTTCCCTCAGAATATACCTCTATTCCAAGTTGCTTACCAATTTGCTTTAACTGTTCTATTGCTGCAGGTCTATATACATCACATGCAACTAAAAGAGGTTTTTTTGAATGTTTTTTTCTTAAATAATTAGACAATTTCCCAATAGTTGTTGTTTTACCACTTCCTTGTAAACCGACTAACATTAAAATTGCTGGTTTACCATTTAAATTAAGAGTTTTTTCTTCTCCACCCAATAATTCAGTTAATTCATCATTAACAATTTTAACAAACATATCACCTGGCTTGATACTTTTTTTTACATCTTCGCCAAGAGCTTTTTCTTTTACAGTAGATATAAATTCTTTAACGACACTATAATTAACATCCGCTTCAAGTAAAGCGAGACGAATTTCTCTCATAGATTCACTAATATTATCTTCTGTAATTTTACCATATCCTTTTATTTTTGATATTGCATTTTGCAATCTATCCCCTAAATTTTCAAACATTTTTAATCACCAATGTTTATTATACAATAAAAAAAGAGGTATTACTAACCCTTTTTATTAATTTCCCCAATTTTTAACTATATCGGAATTCTCACCATTTATCATTGGACTTGGTAGCTCTAACTTAATTGTTAGAGGCACATTAAATGCATTTCCAAAAGCAACGCAAGTACCACTCATCATATTTTTTTGTTTATCAACAAGTTCACTAGTTATATTTGGAACAATTTTTTTTATATAATCTACGTCCATTGGATGATTTGTTTTAAAAATAAAGTAATTTGAAATTTGCGAAACAACCGTATCCGATAATTCTACAGGTCTTTGAGTAATTAGTCCAAGAATCACACCATATTTTCTTCCTTCTTTTGCTATTCTTTCAAAAATATTATATCCTATTATTTTTTTATCTGTATCATTTTTTACATATCTATGTGCCTCATCCACTAAAATATGAAAAGGAACAGTTCCTTTCTTTGGAATTTTTTTTGAGAAATCAAAAATAATTCTAGTAAAGATTTTGGTAATACAAGCACCTATGTTATCATCAATATCTTCTAAATTAATATTAACAACCTGGTATCTTTTATTATTAGATATTATCAAACTACTTATATATTGTTCTTGACTAACATACCCTTTATAATTAAATATATCTTTATAATTACTAGTAATTAAACTATGTAATCTAACTTTAATGGTCACTGCATCATTATATGTCAAACTATTATTGTAATATCCTTCAGAAATTAATGTAAAATTAAGTGCTTTTTCCATGTCATCGAGCGTATATTCAACTTCATCGGTAGGTTCATAATTATCATATTCTGTATTAATAAATTTACTAACATATTCAGTAATTAATATTGATTCAGAAAATTCTCCTGTCTTATCAATTAAAAAGCACTCGCTAAATTTCCTAGTATAACCTATTCCACTTACTACAGCATTCATATTAAACTCATTTGTTTGACATGTATTAATAATTGAAAATATATCATTTTTCTTATTAACAGCAGTTTGGTTGTTAAAGAGAACGGATAGAATTGATTTTGCTATTAAATGATTCTTTATTTTATCTGTATCAATATTTTTTGATGCAAATATTCTAGTAAGTTTCAACATTCTTTCTATAATTGGAAGTTCAGAATGATTAGATACACCTAGTAACAATGATATATCATCACTGTTAAGTAGCCATAATGGAATAGATAATTTGTCATCTAAATTATTACTATTAGTTGTTAACATCTTGTAATTATAGTTTGGATTAATTTGATTAAGATCTTTTAAAGCCGATTCATATTCTCCAGAAACATCAAATAGAAGAAAATTTGCTTTATATGCATAAGCTTTATCATTATTAAAAATATTCTGAATCAATCTTGCTAAAGCACAGGATTTACCACTTCCACTATTTCCAAAAATCGCAAAATGATTTCCTAATAGTTTATTTATTGATACATAAACTTTACTATCTTTATATATGGGACATGTTCCTATGTACATATTACCATTCATATTTTGATTTAAAATTAATGGAAGTTCTTCAAATTGAAGAGGTCTAATACCTGCATTTAAAAGAGGTTTCTTCTGAATTCCAGGTATAAGCTTGCCATCTATAACTTGACCTAATAATTTAATTTTAGCTTTTAAGTTACTAATTTCAGAAACTTCACCTATTATAGCTTTCTCAGAATCAATAATAGCTACATGTATATTGAGTATATTATTATTCTGACTATTAATTTCTTTTATACTTGCAACTAAGTAATCATCCATAATTATTTCAATATTATTGAACATATAATCACCCTTTTTTCTTTTTATTCTTTATAATAATTCATTTATTTTATCAAGAATATCTTTTGATACAATATTTTCAACTAACTTTATTATAATGCTTTTTTTCTTATATAATCCTAATTTATTTTCTAATTCCTGGAGTTTTTTTTCAACAATTTTTATTTGATTATGAACAGCATTTCTACTTACATTTTCATTTTCAGCTATTTCAGACAAAGATAAATTATCTTCATAATAAAGTTCAAAATAATGTCTTTGTTTATCAGTAAGTAGCTCTTTATAATAATCATATAAAATATTTAAATATAATATTTTTTCCATTTCCATCTACATCATATCCTTAAATAAACCATAAATATATTTTTCAATATCAAAAGATTGTAAATCTTCTTCTCTTTCTCCTAGACCAATATATTTTACAGGAATTCCAACCTTCTCTTTAATAGCGAGAACAATTCCGCCTTTTGCAGTACCATCTAATTTAGTTAGAACAATTCCAGTAATATGAGCTATTTCTTTGAAAGCAACAGCTTGACTTATTCCATTTTGACCAGTTGTAGCATCAATTACGAGTAATACTTCATGTGGAGCATTAGGAATAATTTTTCCTATTACTCTGTTAATTTTTTCTAATTCATTCATTAGATTCACTTTGTTTTGAAGTCGTCCAGCTGTATCAATTAATACGACATCAGTGCTATTGTTAACAGCTCTTTCAAGGCCTTCAAAAACAACACTTGATGGATCAACACCTTCACTTTTACCAACAAAATCAACTCCAACTTTAATTGACCACTCTTCTAGCTGCTTAGTAGCACCTGCTCTAAATGTATCTCCAGCTATTAGGAGAACGCTTTTCCCTTCTTTTTTTATTTTGGATGCCATTTTTGCTATAGTAGTCGTTTTACCTACTCCATTAACACCAACAAATAATAAAACAGTTGGACCACTAGTTGAATAATTAATTTTATTACTAATAATTTCATCGCCTACGTATATAACAAAAAGCTCATCCACAATTATTTCTTTCAAATATTCTGGAGACTCAATCAATTCTTTTTTTACTCTTAACTTTAATTTATCTATAAAATTAATAACAGTTTCTACTCCAACATCTGCATTAATCAATATTTCTTCAAGTTCTTCAAAATATTCATCATTTATTTTTTTATATTTATTAGTTAAATTTACAAGTCTTGACACAAAATTTTGTCTAGATTTTACAAGGCCTTTCTCATATATCTTTATACTTTCTACATTTTTTTCATTAAATTTCTCATTTTCTTTATCATTATTTTGAATACTACTTTCATTTTCATTATTATTAGAAAATATATTTTTGATTTTGTTAAATATTCCCATATGTCACTCTCCATAATTAATTATAACAAAAAAATAAAGAGTTTTATATCCCTTTATTTATTTTTTTAGAAAAGTTTTCTTCAATACTTTCAATAACTCTAGTTGATACTTCTAAAGATCTTTTATAATTTCCTTTATAAAATAAGATTTCTGCTTGAGTTAAACCCTGATCAACATTTTCAAATGAATTTCGATATCTGTTACCATAAACAATACATAATTCGCTAAGTTTAGCATATTTGATAGTTTCATTCGTTGTATTATATAGCTTTAATACTAAATCTCTTGCCGTATCAACCCTTACATTTAGTGTCTTAATAACAATTGGTTTTTTATCAAGTTCTTTTATAATTTCAAGAATAGCTTCATTTGCTTCAGATAGTTGTACAAAATAATCATTTGTTATAATAGGTAATTTATAACTTCTCATTTTAACTTTAGATTGTTTTAAAAGCTCTTGTATTTCATCTAATTGTTCTCTAGCTCTTACTTCATCTTCATACATATGTCCAAGTGACTTTAAAGAAATATCGAGTTCTTCATCAACTTGTTTAAGTTCGTTACTTAGTTGTTCAACATGTTTTAAAACTTCTGAATATGGAGATAATAGTTTTTTTAAATTTTTAAGTTCTTGTTTATATTTTTTATTAATTTCAATGAGTTTTACATTTACATCATCTATTATAGTTATATCATCATCTTTTAAATCATATAAATTTTTTATTTCATCTAATTGACTATAAATGTCAGATACAACACTATTAATTTTTTTTAATTTTTTTTCAAAGTTATCTCTAAATTCAGATAATTGCTTTCTAGAATTTTTTTCTTTTTCGAAATCAATAAACAGTGAGTCTAAATATTCAAGCATAGTCTTTAGTTCAAACATACAATCTTCTAAATTAAGAACTTTAATTCTATCTAGAATATTACTAACATTTTTATTTGTTTGTTCAACATTATAAGGTATTTGTAAATATTCAAGAGGATACTCTTTACTTAACATATCGTTATATATTTCATTAATTTGTTCTAATCTTTTTGGGATTAATTTGCAGGAAAGTAGAATTAAATCCGGCACCTCAGATATAATTATTCCCATATGGTCAACCATACTATCTATTGCTTTGACGATATGAACAACTTCATCATATTCATTTTTTTCCATTGCATTTTCAAAATCTTGAAAACGCTTCTCAATATTTTCAAATTGAAGTTCAATCACTTCAGCAATATCACCATATTCTTTTCTATGAATACCAAAGGAGTTATTTAGTTCTCTAAATCGAGTTTTTAATTTAGTAACAATACTTCTATATTTTTCTTCACTCAATGTAATTTCTTTAATTTCATCAAGCAAAGTATTAGTTAAAGTTTTAGCTTTAGCAATTTCAATCTCAATTCTACATAGTTTTGTTATATATTCATTATAGCTCTTTCTTTCACCTTCTAAATCTAAATCGATAATCATATCATTAATCTTATTTATGTTATTAGCTTTTATATCCTCAAATCTTTCTTGCCATAAGTTATATTTTTCTTCAACTTTATCAGTTTTAGTAATAGTTTCAAGCTTAGATAACTCTACCGCTATAGGTGTTGATTCAATTAAATTTTTCTCAATATCCAATGATTCAATTTTATCTTTTAAGAACTTATTCCTTTTTCTTTTATAAACTAATAATATTACACCAATAAGAATAATCATTAATATTATGACAGTAACAATAATAACCTTTTTACTCATGTAACACCTCTTTATCATTAATATTAGTTTAACACAAAGTATTTTTTTTGCATACTAATTTGTCAAAATTTATTTTAATTTGTATTTTTATTTTAAATTTAGCATTTAAATACCAAAAAATAGATAAATATAATTGACATTTCAACTTTTTTATACTAGAATTATAAACGCATATTCAAACAGCTTTTATTTTATATTTATAACGTGTCTATTAAGTTTGATAGTAATCTTAGCTGTTAGACGAAATCATTAGAATAGACTCCCTATAATAAGAAAATAAAAATTCTTTGTTTATGTGAATAAATGAAGGAGGAAAAAAATGTCAAGATATACTGGACCAAGTTTTAAAAAAGCTCGTCGTGTTGGTTTTTCAATTCTAGAAAATGGTAAAGATATTTCAAGACGTCCTTATGGACCAGGACAACACGGTGCCGAAAGACATGGAAAATTATCAAACTATGGTGAGCAATTAAAGGAAAAACAAAAAGTTAGATTCATGTATGGATTAAATGAAAAGCAATTTAAGAAAACATTTATTGAAGCAGGAAAAATGAAAGGAATTCATGGTGAAAATTTCTTAAAACTACTTGAATCAAGACTTGATAACTTAGTTTATCGTTTAGGATTTGCATCTACTCGTCGTGGTGCTAGACAACTTGTAAATCACGGCCATGTATTAGTCAATGGTAATAAGGTTGATATCCCATCTTATAGAGTTAAACCAGGATCAACAATTTCTTTAAAAAATAATGATTTAAAAGTTGTTAAAGAATCACTTGAAAAAGTAACAAAAAGAGTTGATTTTGTAACTTATGATGATTCAAAAATGGTGGGTACTTATGTAAGATTCCCAGAAAGAAACGAATTAAACTCAGATATTAAAGAAACACTTATTGTTGAATTCTATAACAGATAATAAATCAAAGTATTTAACTAAAGGATTATTAAGTTGTTTAATAGTCTTTTTTTAATATATAAATTAAAATTCTATCTAAAAAAGAATGATAAAAAATCATTCTTTTTTAGATTATATAGATATAATCATTATTAATAAACGTTTTTAATAAGAAATATTTAATATAATGTTTAAAATAGGTTGTTATTTCAATTTGATTAAAAAATACTTTTTCTTACCACGCCTAATAACGACATATTTTTCATCAATCGCAACTTTTTTATCAACAAAAAAATCTTCTGAATTTACAATTTTTCCATTTAACATAATAGCATTATTATTTATAAATTCTCGTGCTTCACGTTTGCTAGATGCAATTTTATTGTTAACAATCAAATCAACTAAATTTGATGATTCTGTTTCAAATGTTGGTACACCTTTAAATATTTGTTCAATTTCTGAACTAGTCAAATCAGATACATTTCCAGTAAATAATGTTTCACTTAATCTAACTGCTTTTTCATATTCATCTTTACCGTGAAGATCTGTTATAATCTCTCGAGCTAATGTCTTATGCGCCTCTCTTAATTCTGGATGCTCATTATTATTTTTTTCAATTATTTCAATTTCTTCTTTTGATAAGAACGTAAGTTTTTTTAGATAATCAATAATCATAGAGTCTTCTAAATTAATTAAGTATTGATATAATTCATAACTTGATGTTTTATTAATATCAAGCCATAAAGCATTACCTTCGGTCTTACCAAATTTAACGCCATTTGAATCAGTTACTAAAGGCATAACCATACCATAAGCTTCTTTATCTAATTTTTTTCTAATTAATTCTATACCCGATGTTATATTTCCCCATTGATCAGAACCAGCAACTTGAAGAATACATCCTCTATTTTCATATAAATATAAAAAGTCTAATGCCTGTAAAATCATATATGAGAACTCTGCATATGTTATTCCTGTTTCAAGTCTAGATTTCACCTTATCTTTTGCTAACATATAGTTAATATTAAAATATTTTCCATAGTCTCTTAAAAAATCTATTACATTTATGTTATGAGTCCAATCATAATTATTAACAACTTCAAATCCGAATATTTTCTCAGCTTGAACTTTTAATCCTTTAATATTTTTTTCAACTTCGCTTTTTGAAATCATTGGTCTCTCCGCAGTTGGCTTAGGGTCTCCTATTAAACCTGTTGCACCACCTATTAATAGTATAGGATGATGACCTGCTTTAGCTAGTCTTTTACATATAAGAAAAGATGAATAATGCCCAATGTGCATCGAGTCAGCTGTTGGATCAGTTCCAATATAAAAAGTTATGCTTTCATTATTAAGCTTTTCAATTAATTCAGGACTACTAATATCTTGAATTAATCCTCTCCATTTTAATTCTTCATATAAATTCATACAAATTCCTCCCAAAAACAAAAAAGATGATACCATATAAGGACCCAAAATGGGCGGTACCACCTTAATTCATAAACATTTATGCTCTTTTGACTATAAAGCATCACCTTTTAGCTCACAGTATGTAATTCACTTTAAAAAATGATTAGTTTGCATCAACCACTAATTTTCTAATTTCATATTAATTAAAGCTACTATTACTCATCAACACTAAATTGAGATTATAATATCATTTAAAAATGATTTTAACAAGCTATTTTTCATTCTTTTCTAGTTTTTTTAATACTTCTTTAATAACAATTATTGCTTGCTTCCTAACATCATCTGCTGCTTTTTTTAGTACAGGGGTTCCTTTTTCTATTGCAAGATTGACTAGTTCTTCACTTTTTTTCTTAATGTCTTCACCTTTTTGTTTTGCTATTTTTAATACCTTTTCTTTATCCAAATCAGAAAGTTCTTCTTTAATTTCAAATATTTTTGATTCAATTATATCTTTAACTTCCTCAGAATCAACTTCTTTTAGACTAGCTAATAAATCATCAAGTTTTTTCTTTAGTTCCTTCCTAGTTTTACTACCCTTTTGTGGTGCGAATAGAAGTCCAAGTCCTGCGCCCACTGCTGCACCTAAAACAAATTTACCAAAACCACTTTTTGAGCATTTTTTACTCATATTCTTCATCCTCCTCATTTTTTTTTCTTTTATTTTTTGAAATTCTACCAATAAGAGAAAACAATTTATCCATAATTCTATCTCCAATTGATGAAATTGCATTTGATGTCATATTGATAGCATTAAATAAGCCCTCTGTTGCTTTAACTTTATCATGAACATCATTTAAAATTTCATTAGTTTTATCTACAGTATTGATCAATTTCAATGATAATATTATTAATATTACAAGCAAAATAGAACCTAAAGTATACAAAAGTCCTTGAAAAAATATTTCCATATTATTATTCCTCCTCCGAATTTTGGTACATTGAATCAATTAAATCAAATAAACTATCTTCTGGTGTTTTTTATAAATTTTTTTCTATTATTATTCCAGATGCTTTTTCTAATTTATTTTCTTTATAATCAACGTTATATTCGAGTCCTAAGTCCTTATAGTATTCTTCAGCATCACCCAATGTTACATTTGATACCACAGGATTATCTGTATCGTTTAAATCATAAAGAGACTCTTCTGAATCATATACTTCATTATTATCTTTAACTTTTTTATCTTTTTCATTAACTTCTTCTAACATTGAGGCAGTTATATCACTGGCTAAATCACCATATGCCTTTTCTCTAACTGAATCTAAGTCGACTTTCTTACTTGATGCAGATGAAAGTCTAATTTCCTTTTTCTGAACAATTTCATCCTTTTTATAATTCTTATCAAGTATTCCATATATTGGCGAAATTATAGGGGTTGGTCTAAAAACCTTTTGTTCACTTTTATATTCTTTTCCTTCATAACCGCCTTTATAATCAAATTCATTTTTTATATCCTCTTTTTTTGAATTATAAATGCTGTTGTCATATGTTCCACCATAAGCTTTTATTTCTATTTTTGATTCACGAATTTCATTTTGTCTTTGTTGGTCTATTTTATTTTCTTTTTCCTTTTGATCAGCTACATAGGAATCAGATATAAAGTCATCATCTTCAAAAGACATTGGAAAATTTTTTCTCAAGCTACTATCATTTACTCCTTTTTTCTCAACTCTTTCTACAACTTCCTCTTCTATTTTCCTTTCTCTAGCTGTTTTTTCTTCTTTAATTTTTGGCATTTCAGGTAAGTCAACCTTTTTAGCAATTGTTTGTTTTTCCTTTTTAGGCTTTTTTACAGGCTCGTCTACTTCAACATATTCTTCTTCAAAAAAAACATTTTTTAATTTATCAAAAACTCCCATTTTTTTCTCCTTTCTTATTCATTAAATTCAATATTTATATTATCTTCATCATTATTTTCGTCAATATATACATCATATTTTTCAAGTGCCTCTAAGAAATTACTTGTTTCACTTTTAGATTCAAAAATATCTAATTTTTCCTCTTTATAATCAAGTAACTCTTCGTCAATAAGAGTATTTATTACTTTATCATTATATTGAATACTTGATAAAATTGTTATCATGTTTACCAAGGACTTTTTTAAATTTTTTTCTGCAACATATCCTTGAATTTTAGAATAATTATAAATTATTTGAATAAAATATTTTTCATCAATTTTGGATATATCAATACTTCCATTCTTGCCATTCGAATTAATCTTGCGAGACACAATGTTTTTCGGATTGGACTCAAACTCAGTATTAGTTTTATAATAATAAGATATTACATCAACATATAAATAAAACACATCATTTTCATTTAATATTTTTAAATTATATTCATCTTTATCTATAACTTTTAGTCCTCTAGGAACATATAATTTATACCCATTATAATTTTTATTAGAATAATTAATATTACGACTTAAAGTATCATTTATTATTTGTTCCTCAGTAAGATTATTAAAATTCACATAGGTACATCCAGTTATTAAAAACATAATGATAAAGATTAAAAAAAATTTTTTCATATCTTTACATTCACCTACTTGATTATATTATATCAAAGAAATCAAATATTTACCACTAATATTAAAAAAGAATGAGTAAAATAATGTAAACCAATATTATTTCTTTGCTTTAATATAATATATTGAATTACCATTCCTAGAAAATTTCTCTTCATATTCTGTTGTCACATTATTTACGTCTCTCTTATGTAAATCAAGTGAAATATCTTCAATCTTATAATTGTTATTATTTAGACTTATAATTGAATACTCAAATAAAATGGGATTATCTGTTTTTTGTTCTATCACTTTTCTATCCTTAAAAATTTTATCATATTTATCTAAAAAAATACTACTTGTTAATCTTCTTTGCGCATGTCTTTTTTTAGGCCATGGATCAGAAAAATTCAAATATATCTTACTAACCTCATGATCAAATACTTTATCAATATTTAGAGCATCCATTCTAATAAGTTTAAGATTGTCTATTCCATAAGGTATTTTCTCAATTGCACGTGCAATAATACTATCATACTTTTCAATTCCTATATAATTAATATTTGGATTTAATAATGCCTTTTCTAAAATAAACTTTCCTTTTCCCATTCCTATTTCAATCTCAATTTCATTCGAATTATTAAAAACATTATTCCATTTACCAAAGTTTTCTTCTGGATTAAAAATTACATATGAACATGAATCAATTATATCCTTTTTATTTTTAACATTTCTTATTCTCATAATTACCTCTTTTTATAAATTAATATAAATATAGTATAACACCAATAATGATATAAATCATATAATAAATTGAAAGAAAAGGTGATTATAAGTGAACACTATGCCTCCATTTAATCCTAATTTTCCACAACAGCCTTTTAATTATGATTTAGAAATAATTAAAAATCAAATACATTCTTTAAGTGAGCAAATAAGAAAAATTGAAAGAAGAATATCTCTTCTTGAAAAGAGTATTGATAATGACTTAAAAAAAATTACACCAACTCCAATGAATGACTCAAATTCATTATTCTCAAACGATAATTATACAAATGGCAATTATATACTATAGATGATTAATCATCTTTTTATTTGACTTTTAAATATAGTAATATTATACTTTTTTTAGAGAAAAATATTAAAGGTGATAAAAATGGAGTTTATTGAAAATATAAAAAAACAAGAATATGAAGACTTTGTAAGTAATAATGAAAAATCTCATTTCTTGCAAAGCTATGAATGGGGAGTTTTTTGCAAAAAAAGCAAAAATTTAACACCTCATTATGTTGGATTAAAAGAAAACAATAAATTAATTGCTACTGCATTACTATTGGAGAAGAAATTACCTTTAGGATATTCATATTTTTATTGTCCAAGAGGTTTTATAATTGATTATAAAAATAAGGACTTATTAAAAGAATTCACAAACAATATTAAACTATATTTAAAGAAATATAAAGCAATTTACTTTAGGATTGATCCAGATATACCACTACAAAAATTATCAATTAAAGGGGATGTAATTGATAAAGAAAATAATAATTATGATATTGTAAATTTTTTAAAAAAAATTGGATATAAACACAAAGGCTTTAATAAAAACTTTGAATGTAGTGAACCAAGATATACTTTTAGACTAAATATTAATAAATCAATAGAAGAAATAATTAATGGATTTCATCCCACAACAAAAAATATAATTAGAAGAAAAAATCCGTTTAATTTAATAATAAGTAAGAATGAAGATGATTTAATAGAAGAGTTTTACAGTACAATGATAGAAACAGGCAAAAGAGTTGGAATAGCAACATATCCATTAAAATACTATGAGCTATTTTATAAAGAGTTACATAAATGCAATATGAGTGACATATACACAGTAAAAGCTGATGTTGACGAATTAAAAAAAATATACAAAGAAAAATTAAAAATTGTACAAAAAGAACTCGATTCGGTAAAATCAGAAAGTAAAAAGAAAGAGTATACAAATCAATTAAATAAAATATTAAAAGAAAAAAAAGAAATAGATTCAATAGAAAAAAAACAAATAGTTTTATCATCTATGATAACAGCAAAATATAATGATAAAGTTTGGACAGTTCATGGAGGAAACACAACAGCTCTAAGATTTTTAAATGCCAATTATGAGATATACTACAAAATTATAGAAGATTCAAACAGAGAAAATTACAAAATTGTTGATTTTTTTGGTACAACAGGAAATCCTGATAAAAATAATAAAATATATGGAATTCATCTTTTTAAAAGCAGGCTTGGCGGAGAATATACTGAATTTATTGGTGAATTTGATTATCCAATAAAACCATTACTTTATCTATTTTTTATTAAGTTAATAAAAATTAAAAGAAATATAGAAAGAAACAAAAGAAAAAATAATCAGTAAATTATTTTTTCTTTTTTAAAGCCTTATAAATTTTAAATGTAATATTGTATAATGTATACCAAAATCTATTAATTATCAAATCAAATTCGCCAATTAATTCTACAACTTGTGGATTAAATCCTTTTTTTATTTCATAAATACCGTAATTTTCACTTTTAGGATCAAAAATACCAGAAATACCAAAAAAATTAACATATTTCTTCTTTTGTCTTAGTGACTCTTTAATGTGTTCATCATAGAATGCATATTTTGGTAAAAAGTTTTTATATTTTGATACAGTTCCACTTAATAAAGTAATACTTTCGTCACCCATCCAAATAGATAATAATGATCCAATATATGTTTTGTCCTCTTTAAAGGATTCAACCTCCTCAATTCTCTTTTCTAATAATGATATTTTTCGACAACATAATTCCATATCATTGTTTAATTTTTTTCCAACAATGCTTGTTTTCATTTTATTTAAAATTTTTTCTTTATTAGATTGTTCTATATTTATAAGCTCTTTATATTTATTTATAGCAATTTTTTTATCTATATAGCAAAGATAAAAGTCAATCTGATCTTTAAACAAATCTTTCATTTTAATATAATATTCACATGGTCTTCCCGCTAAGTGTTTTCTATGATTTGTTTCATCCAAGATGTTAACAGCAATAGAGTATTCACTTTTGTCAGCTTTTTTCACTTGGACCGCTAAATTTTTAAGTTCTAACAACCGTTTTTTAGTATTTTTTGTAAATGTTTTAATTAAATCATCATAAGTAGTATTTTCTATATTAATTCCACACAAAAATCTTGGTTGCATTGTTTCAAACTCATTATTAAAGCCAAAGTGATGAAACCCAATTTTTTTTAAATTATCTATAACAATATCATTCTTATTTCCAAACGGAATTCCCTCCTTATTTCTTAGCTGATATACAACATTTGGATCTATTTTTAACATAAAACCTTTTTTTTCTATAATAAATTTTTTCAAATCATAAGTAAATTGTTTTAATAGTTCAAAATCATTATAATCAATTAAAAAACCTTTTGGGCAATAAAAAATGCTTCTTTTTATTGGAGTTTGTTTTTCTAATAACATACATGCACATATAATTTTTTTATTTTCTTTATAACCTAATAAATAATATTTCCAACCATTGGTTTGCTTTAATTTCCCCCACTGGGGAGTCTGATAAAAAGAACCATTAGGGTGATTGATAGCATAATTATAAAATTCTTTTTCTCCAATAGAAATCAGTTTCATATAAACCTCCTTATTTTATATTATTTTTTTTCGATTTTTTAATAATTTTATTTACAAAGTCTTCGCCAAAAATATTAAAAATCGTATTTGTTTTATATAAAATTAACAAATATACTAATGCACCAATAAATGAATATATTGCAACAATTATTATCGATTTAAATCTAGTAATTGTATCTATAGAAATGAATTTATTAAGAATTACTAAAGATAATATCATTCCAATAATAGCTATTAAAATATTAAATGCTTCTTTGATTGTCTTTTCAAAATTAATATTAAATTTATTTTTCAAAACAAATAAACATATTATCACAGAAGTAACAAATCCTAAAATTGTTGTTGTAATGGCACCATAAAATGCTGGTAATCCCATTTTATTAAAACTATAAATTAAAGGTATATTTAATAAACATTTAACTAACATACCCGAGCATAGACTAATAAAAACAGTTTTATTATCTTTTAACAATTGGATGATCATTAAAGTTGAGGTAAATAATGCAGTTGCAAGTGCAACAAATACATAATATTGATATGTAAGTGGGCCATACTTACTTATACCATAGAATATTGTCCAAACTGGTTTCGCAAGATAGCTAAGTCCGACAGACATTGGAACTGCAAAGAAAAGAACTATTTGATATGTTTTATTTACCTTGTCTTCAACTTCATTCATATCTCCTTTTACAAAGCTTGATGTTAAATTGGGGATTAAACTTGTCATCAAACCAGTAACAATAGATATTATAATCATATTTATTTTTAATCCCCATGTTGAAATAACACTCATTATACTTTCTGCATCTTTAACAGAATATCCAATATCATTTACTAATACTTTTACGAGCATCATTACATCTATAGAATTATAAAGAGATCTAAACAATTCTATCATTATAAATGGAACTGCATAAAATAAAATTTTTTTAATAATATTGCTATTCTTAATAATAGGTTCTTTTACTTTTTTTTCAACAGATAAAAACATTTTTTTATTCTTTTTTTCTGATAAATGTAAATACATATAAGAAATTAAACCACCTATTGTTGCGGCAAACACAGCACATCCAACAGTTGATTTTAATGAAAAATGAAATACTTTATACATTAAAAAACTTCCAACAACAATTATACAAACTCTTATTAATTGTTCTATAATCTGACTAATTGATGTAGGCGTAATAAACTTATGTCCCTGAAAATAACCTCTTGTAACACTAAGAGTTGGAATAATTAATATCGCAGTAGAAATAAGCCTAATAACAAAAGCAACATCTTCTTTTGTATTTCCACCAGCTACATTTCCAATTATTAAATATCCTATTTTATCAGCAAATATAAATAATACAACAAAAGAAATTAATCCAATAAAAAACAATAATTTCTTACCTAGCTTATATGCTTTCTCTTTTGCATGAAAATATCCTAACGTATTATATTCACTTATAACTTTGCTCATAGCAAGTGGAATGCCTGCCTGAGAAATGCTTAAAAATATAGAATAAATATTATATGCATATCCATATAATGCACCACCTTGTTCACCAATTATTGAATAAAAAGGTATAACATATAATATTCCCATTATTTTACATAATATAATTCCAAAAGTTGCAATAAATGCTCCTTGCATAAAAGAATTTCTTTTCAATTTCATATCATCACATCTTTCAATAATATTGTATCACAAATGAATATTAATTGTAACTAGTTATTCACAAGTATATATAATCATTGCGCTAAAACAATATATTTGTTCTTCACCAAACATAGAAATAGATACTTGATATTTAATATCAACAAATGATTCTCCTATTTGCTCTAAAAAATTATTAACACTATTTTCTAAATCTTTTTCATGCATTTCATCAAATATTTTTACTTTCATCTTATCACCAATAAAATTATCATATAATTAAATCTATAAAAGTGTCGAAAAAAAGAAATAAGCATTTCACTACTTACTTCTTTATTACTTTACAACAATATTAACAATTTTACCTTTAATTATAATTATTTTAATTATTTCTTTTCCATCAATAAATTTTTTTACATTTTCTTCTGCTAATGCCTTTGTCTTAATACTTTCTTCATCTTCATCTAATGTAATGGTGATTGTTGCTCTTACTTTACCATTTACTTGAACTCCAATGTTTAAATTAGTATCCACTGTTTTAGATAAATCATATTTTGGCCATGAAGATTCACAAATAGGTTTTCCTAAGTTATACATTTCATTTAATTCTTCAGAAATATGGGGTGCAATTGGATTTAAAAGTATTAACATTATTCGATATTCATCCTTAGTAATACCATTTTTATATGAATCAAACTCATTTAACAATATCATTAAGGTTGATACTGCAGTATTAAATTTTAATGTTGTTAGATCATTTTCAACTTTTTGAATGCTTTTATTTACTAGAATTTCGTTTGTTATACCTTTTTCATTATTTAATTTTGTTCCCAATCTTTCTATTCTATCCAAAAACCTACGACAACCTTTTAATGAATCAATATTCCATGGCGCATCTTGTTGATAATCTCCCATAAACATTTCATATAAACGTAATGTATCTGCACCATATTCATTCACTATATCATCAGGATTTATTACATTTCCTTTAGATTTACTCATTTTTTGATTATCAGAACCTAGTACCATTCCATGACTAACTCGTACATCAATCATTTCTTTATGTGGAACATATCCAAAGTTATATAGCATTTGAACCCAAAATCTTGCATATAGTAAATGTCTTGCCGTATGTTCCATTCCACCATTATACCAGTTTACTTTTCCCCAATATTTCATTGCATCCATTGAAGCAAATTCTTTATTATTTTTAGCATCCATAAATCTTAGGAAATACCAAGACGATCCAGCCCATTGAGGCATTGTGTCTGTTTCACGTTTAGAATCTTCACCACAGTTAGGGCACTTACAATTTACCCATTCAGTAATCTTAGCAAGTGGACTTTCACCATCATCAGTTGGTTCATATTCGGCAACATCGGGTAAAAGTAAAGGTAAATCTTCTTCATTCATCGGAACCCATCCACATTTAGGACAATTTATCATAGGAATTGGTTCTCCCCAAAATCTTTGCCTAGAGAAAATCCAATCTCTCATTTTATAATTATTAACTTTTCTTGCTATACCTTTTTCTTCAAGCATTTTAGTTATGGCTTCTTTTGCTTCTTCCACAGTTAAACCAGTAAATTCTTCAGAATTAATTAATTTACAATTCTTACCTAAATAATCACTTTTTTCAAATGCTTTTTCAGATACATCAGCACCATCTATTACTTGAATCATTTCAAGATTGTGTTCAATTGCATATTCAAAATCCCTTTGGTCATGAGTAGGAACAGCCATAACAGCACCTGTTCCATAGTTTCCTAATACAAAATCTCCTAAAAATATTGGAACCTTTTTGCCATTTACTGGATTGATTGCCTTTATACCCTTTATTTCACAACCTGTCTTTCCTTTGTTAAGTTCAGTTCTATCCATATCAGATTTTTTAGCAGTTTCAGCAATATAATCATTAACCTCTTTTTTATTTTCTACTCTAGGCATTAGTTCTTTAATAAGCTTACCATCTGGTGCAATAACGAAGAAAGTTATACCGTAAACGGTTTCAATGCATGTGGTAAATACTGAAAACTTGCCACCGCCTTCTATTTCGATATCTAATTCTACTCCACTGGATTTACCAATCCAGTTAATTTGACCTAATTTAACTTTTTCAGCAAAATTTGTGTCTTCTAATCCTTTAAGTAAGTCTTCAGCATAATCACTCATTCTAAGCATCCATTGACTTTTCTCTTTTTGTATAACTTGTGTTCCACATCTTTCACATACTCCTCCCGCACTATCTTCATTTGACAGTACAGTTTTACATTTTGTACACCAATTAACTGGAATTTTATCCTTATATGCCATTCCATGTTTATAAAATTGTAAAAATTGCCATTGTGTCCATTTATAATAGTCTGGATCGGTTGTAGAAAATTCTCTTGACCAATCAAAAGACATGCCTAAGTTCTTCATTTGTTCTCTAAAATGATCAATATTTCTCTTAGTAGCTTCTTTTGGATGTACATGATTTTTTATTGCATACTCTTCAGCTGGAGCGCCAAATGCATCAAACCCCATTGGATACAATACGTTATATCCTTGCATTCTTTTCATTCTTGCCATTGCATCTTGAGCTGTATAGCTTCTAACATGACCTACATGAAGTCCCGCCCCAGATGGATAAGGAAACTCCACTAGTATATAGTAAGGATTGTTACCTTTATTTTCAACCTTAAAAGTATTATTATCTTCCCAATATTTTTGCCATTTTTTTTCTATTTCTTTAAAATTAATCATTCTTTACAAGTCCTTTCTTTTTAAAATATTTTCCTAAGAAGTAATAGCTTATGAAAACTAAGAACAAAATAAGGAAAAATCCAGCAACTATGCTAATCCAAAAAATTTTAATATAACTAATCAGTGTAATTGTTATTCCCAAATCAAAAGCAATTACTAATGCCATGAGTTCTAGAAAATATCTATAATTAACTTTCTCTAAATCAACTTTATATTTTACTACAAAAACTTCAAATTCAGCAGGCATTTTCTTTGTCAATTTACATTTTTTTCTTTTTCTTTCTTTACCACTTTTATCAAAGTTAAAAATTATCCAAATATAATATAGTAGATATATAAATATTATAGTAAAAATTAATTCAATCATTTCTTCCTCCAACAAAAAAGTAGCACCACATAAGGACGAAATGCTCGTGGTACCACCTTAATTCATAATTAAAACAATTATCTCTAATCCTTAACGCGGATATACGATTTACCATTCCTTAAGACAAGTTCATAAACATATTTTTATCGCTTTCACCAAAATGCGAGTTCTCTAAAAAAACATAATTTATTACTACTTCTTTTGTAAATAAATATAAGTATAGTATATTAGATTTGTTCAATATATTCAAGTTATTTTTAAATAAATTTATAAAAATATTAGAATGACAAAAAGAAGTATATTTCTACACTTCCACTTTATTACTTTGAACTGATTTATTATATTGTCGAAAAATTAATTTTCAGCCATAAATAACTAAATTAAATTTTTTAATCTACTGAATCATAGATCAATTTAATGTCTCCAAATGCAACTTCAAAGTCCCCATCTGCTCTTGATGCACTGCTAGCATATTCTATAGTTACTACAACATCTTCATATCCATCAAGTTCTAATGAATGATTTTCAATACTGTCCACTGAACCAGTATATGTTTCGTTTCCGACCTTTACAGATACACTTATGCCATTACAAGCAGCTTCTACCATTGTAGCATCAGTATCAACACCAGGAGTACACACTTTTGTAGATGTTTCACCATTTACATTAGAATATATAACATTATTTAAATATGCTACATATTTACCAGCATTATGAGCAAAAAAACTATATGTTACTTTTTGTCCAGGTTCTGTGAAATTTGCTTTTAATCCAGTAATTGTAGGGGCATCAGAATTATCAATAGTTGCATCCTCAGCTGTTGCTGAATTTGTTCCAATACCACTTACAGCACCATCAAGCTCACTAGTATTTGAAGATGAAAAGTTTACATCAAAATCTGATTCATTAGGTGTAACTGTAGCATTTGATTTAATTGTTAGGTTGTTTGAAAACGCCGCAAAGCCTATTGACAAGCCAATAATAGCAACGAATAAAGCAACTATCGCAATAATTCTTGAACTATGCTCTCTTTCCATTTTTTTCTCCTTTCTTTTATAATAACAATAGAATAAATGTATTTAACATCTAGCTCTATTATGACTTGATTATATCATATAAACTTTTTTTAGAAAATACTTTTTATTCTATTTTTTTAAATCACTTTTTTTTAAAGTATATACAATAATGCTATTATCATTATTAATATAAAAATAGCATTTTTGATGAGGTATTTCTTCATAATAAAATATTGCGTTATGAATACTATCTTTAGCATCTAACAATTCATTGAAACTATCAACTTCTATTGTGTTACTTTTTTTAAGGTTTGGCATAGTATTTACATTTACTATTAATCTATCATATTGTCTCAATATTTTTCTTAGCATTTTATCATAAGAATTTATTTTAGGTTTTAATGACATTGCTTTTTTTGTAATGTATATAAATATAGTTAAATCAAAACCTAAAAATAATAAAGCACCTACTAAATATTTTATATCACCAATTTTATAATGATTTAAAGATATCACAATATTTTTATTTTTCATTGCTAATGGTTCTGTTTTTATATTAATAGTTTTTTCAGATAAAGGAATTATTAAACTTATTTTATCATTGCCATTAATATCTGAATTACTAACAAGAGTTCCATCAATACTTCTATAAAGTTCTAAACTTACTGTTAAATTGCTTTCAGTATCAACTCCATATGAAGCTTCAAAGTTATTTGCTATTGCATTATAATGATCATAATTAATATCTACAGTCTCATTAATTACATACTCTTTTTCACTTTTTATAGGAAATTTCTTTTCTTCAGACAAATCATCTCTTTCTATATAAAATAGTGAATTATTTTTTGGATTTCTTATTTCTAAATTAGTTACTATTTTATAATAATATTCACCATTAAGTTCTGTATCAGAAATAAATTTATAATTATAATTTATCGAAATAAAATCAATCAAATTAGAAATATAGCTCATATCTTTATCAAGATATTTTTCTTTATAGTAATTGTTGTCTTTTAAATATACTTTATAATTTGGACTTCCAGATTCTTTATAGAATACATTTTGCTCTTTTTGAATAATTATTGATTTTTTAAAGCATAAAAATGATAATACAATAAATAAAATAAATAATAAAATCAAAATAATATTCTTTAAATAATAACTTATTTTCTTTATTTTTTTCATACTTACCTCCTATATTTCACTAAACCAAACCGTAGGGTATCCTATGTACGGAATTTTAAATCTTACTATACCAATTATATTTTCTTTTTTTATCAAGTAGTTGTCTTCCTCATTATTTGCATCACCTTTAGTATAATAATATACTTCATTACCAACATTAACTATTCTAATTAATCTATGTACAACAATATTTTTTTCAGCTTTAAATGCAATTATTTCCCCTTCTTTTAACTTGTTATAATTATCATATTTATCATTTAATTGCTCAGTAATTACAACACTACCTCTATCAAATACCGGATGCATTGAACCGCTTGCAATAGCAAGGGCATAATACATAAAATATCCAGAAACAAAATATATTATAATAATTGTTAATATAATAGGAATTACTAATAAAATAATTGCTGATTTATTGTAATTTCTATCTATTTCTTTATATTCATTAAAATACTTGTTTACATTTTTTCTTACTTTAAGCAAAATAAGTATTGGTAATATAAAGTCTATTATAGCTTTTAAATATTCGGTTGGATCAGGTACTATTGGAATTATATACTGATATAATGAAAAAATCAATAAGTAGATGATAGCAGGCAAATAGCCCACTTTTATATTAATATATGTTGCAAAAATATTAACAGTTATACTAGGTAGTAATACAAGAGCGATAAATAGAAATACATCGTGTATATTTGACATTTTTAATATACTTAAAGACGGCAATATATCAATCATAATAAATAATATAACTGTATATATGATTAAAAAATTATTATTACCAGATTTAGTTAAAAGTGAATTTCTTAAATGTTCTTTAAAAACTATTTTTAATATAGTTGGAATTATAAAAATTGTTAATCCATATAATGTTAAATAATTATTGCTTTCAGCGTAGCCAATTATAATTCCAAATAAATAGTATAATATTAAAAACATCATTGAATACATGAATACATCAAATGCAACTATTCTGTTTAAACGCTTATTGTTTTTCTCAAAACCTAATACAAAGAAAAATATAACATCACATATGAATAGAATAAATGGTAATACATAAACATTTGATAAACTGGAATTAAAACTATTTAATATCGCTAGAAACAAAAGAACTGTTTCAAATAAAAATATCGTATAATAACTTTTTACTCTTCGCTTTTTCATTTTAGTTCCTTTCCTTTCATAATTTATTCTAGTTTATCAAGCATTATAAAATTTTATCTCCAATTTACATAATCTAACAAATTACCTGTTTCCGCAGGACTTTTTCCATTATTTCTTTGACCCCAAGTTGAATAATTTGTAAATGCTATAATTGTTTCTTCTTTTTCATAATTGTTTATATAAGTATTGTCATAGCTTAAGTTTTCATCATTAAAGCCATAGCTATACCAATTATCATTATCACTTCCAACAACCCATATATTCCATTTTTCAGTGTGAATATCATCTTCAGTTAAAGATATAGCATTAGCATCATCTACTTCAAAAGAACCTAAAGAAGAGAACTTTGCAGAATATATAGTTATTTTATCACTACATCCAGTAGCTTCATTTTCAAAATCTAAATTATAATTTTTAATATCAATATTATTTTTAACCCAATCAATCATTTTCATAAATTGATCTTTTGTCTTAGCTGTTTGTTTACTTGGATTAAGAGTTTGAGCAGGTCCTATAATCATAGCCATATAGTCAATACCTTGTCTGCCTCTATGGGCGAATGACCACTCATTTGTTTTATCTTTTTGAGTAAGAAAATTTTGATATACAGTACCAGTTTCTGTTGCGTTTAATTCAATAAAATTGCTGCCATCTTTGACATATGCGTAAGGTGTTAATAGATCTTTAGCAATCGAATAAGCATTTTTACCTTTTTCAAAATTTCCAATTTCTACTTTTTTATCAATAGCTGTTGTTGACCAACCAATTCCAGTGTTAGGACTACTACTATTTTCAGCATAAAAATGCGAATAGGCTTTACTCGAAATATCTATATCTTCAAATGAACCATTAATTACTTGTTCGTTATCGTTTATATTAAACGAAACTTTATCTATTAAATTACCATATGATAAGTCTGTTTTAACCGATAATACTGAACAAAGCGCAAATATTATTTCATTTGAAGTAGGTGTATAACTATCACTATACTCAAACCATTTTGAATTATTGCTTGATATAATCCAAATATCCCACTCTTGTGTATGAATACTATCATATTCATAACTAAACCAATCATTGGTATCACCTTCAAAACTTCCAGCTGAATCAAAAGTAGGAGAATATATTTTATATTTTGTTTTTTTTGTTGGAACTTTTAAATCAAGAGTATTATTATTAAGTAACCATTTAATCATAGCGTTAAATTGATCATCACTTGAAACGCTTGCTTTTTTCGGCTCGTTTTCTTGCTGATTACCAATTATAAGTGCCATTACTTCTTGTCCACCTCTACCTCTATGGTGTAAGTTCCAATTATATGTTTCACCAGCTGTTACTGAAAAATTTTGAAATAAACTTGCTTTTTCATTAGCATTTATTTCAGCAAATTGATTCCCATCGGGAAGAGTGGAATCTACTATATTTGCTGAAGTTAAGTTAAGATGTTCATTATTATTATTATTAATTTTAGCGACTTCTATTTGATTTGATATTGAAGTAGTATTCCAAGATACAACTTTTTCTGAAGAAACGTATGAATAACTTGAATTTATAGTTGGCGTTTCGAAGCTGCCATTTTCAAT
>JAQXRJ010000071.1 GCA_029218465.1 bacterium
CGTGCTTCTACACGCCGAAAACGGAGGAATTTCCGCTTGACGGCGGAAAGATTCTCCATCTCCGCCACTCGCTGTTCGACAACGACGCGATCTTCCTCCGGGATATGGACAGAGAGGTCACCCTCCGCTCGAAAACCAACAGTAAATTCGTCAGGGTCTCGTACCCCGGGATGCCGTATCTCGGCCTGTGGCACGCGCCGAAGACCGACGCGCCGTATATCTGCATAGAGCCGTGGTGCTCCGTGCCGTCCGACGACGGAGAAATCGACGATTTTGAGAGAAAGCGCGACATGATACACCTCGCCCCCGGATGCACTTACCAAAACGATTTTAATATTGAGATCGGTTGACAGGGCACGGCGGCAAGAGCCTTTATCCGAAAAATCATGTGATCTCCCACAATATTTCTATTGCCATTTGCCAAAGTTTAGTATATAATTATTGTGGTACGGTTCGGGGGAAACTCAGTCTCCCGCTTGCTGACGAATAAAACCACATAGGATGACAGGATGGGAGGGCAGATTAAGAGCAGATAAGATGGCACTTGACGAATATACCCTTAAAGAAGGACTGAAATCCATTTGCGGCACCTGGCAAGTCGACTTTATCGTGAACGGTTTTTCGGATGACTTGGCACACATTCCCGCCGCTGAGTTCAAAAGCAATGACGGCAGTGATTTTTCCGGAATAACATTCAGCTTCAGCGAGGATCACTCAATGATCTTGCATAATTCAGCCGACGGCACAGAGGCGGCAGGAACGTGGGAACAGACCGGACTGTTCGAATTCCGTTACACGCTGGACGGCTTCAATCAAATCCCCGACGGACAGTTCAAGGAGAACGCCGAACTCTTGACAATGCAGGGCGGAGCGCTCTGCTTCTCCATCGGATTCATTTTAATCGGCATGAAAAAAATCGAAGAGGGACACATAACGGGAAAGTCTGCCCCGACGGCATGACCCCGAGTAAGAAAGGAGAAATTTACATGGAAATCGTAGGAAAATACCGCATTGCAAGAATAATGACTATGGTAGGCACAGATTTTGGCTTTTTCACAGCGGACGATGTGCTTGCAGATCTCAACAAGAAGCTCGGCGCCGGAGAAATCGAAGAGGACGATATCGCGGAATCCATGAGCATGTTCAACTCATTCATTGAGTTCACTCCCGACCATAAAGTAAAATCGTGGGCGAAGCTCCCCGAGGGCGTATCCGACGAAGAAATCAAGGCGGCTGTCGAAGCAGGACAGATCTCAGAGGTTTCCGACGGTTACTTCGTATCCGATGAGAAAGAATGGAAAGAAGAGGACGGAAAGTTTTATTACAACACAAATGAAGTACGCGAAGTATTCGACGAAAGCCTGTCCTCATGGGACGAACTTGCTGAGGACGAAAACGGCGAGATCAGCTTCGGCAGCGGAATGATGAGGATTGCACGCATCTGATCTCACGCAAACCCGATTTCACATAAGCAAAACAGCCTTCTCTCACCCAATCATGGGTGCGGGAGGCTGTTTTTTTCTGTCTCAAACCGTATGTTGACATAAAAGATATAAAAGCCCATTCTGCGGCGATCTCTTCCCCGCCCCTTTGCTACGGAAACCCCATCCCTGCACGCAAACCCGCCTCAGAATCAGTCGGTATTCGCAAAAGAATCGAAACAAAATGTTCCGTTTTCGCATCTTCCGATTGACTTCATTGCCTTTGCGTGATATAATTTTAACAAAAACAGATACGGAGGAAGCATTATGAGAAATTCAGTCGTGCGACTAAACAGCATCGAGATAAAAAACTTCAAAAACGTGGCATACGGGGCGCTTGATTTTGAGAATCCGCGCAAGCCGTACAGCGCCAGCATCCTCGGATTATACGGCCAGAACGGCTCGGGCAAGACGGCGCTTATCGACTCGCTCCTTTTGCTAAAGCTCGCTCTCTCGGGGCAGTCGGCTCCCGCGTATTTTGCCGATCTGATAAGCGTTGACGCCGATCATGCGGAGATAAAATACGAGCTTAAGGTCACGAACACCGAAACAAACGGAGCTTACTGTGTGCTCTACGATGTATGTATACGAAAGGACGTAATAGAAACAGAAAGCAACACCGTCGACCTTGACGGCGAGGACTACAAGGTCACCCTGTTCGACGAGCGGCTGTCCTATTCGTACGAGTGCGGCGGAACAAAATGTCCGAACCGCCCCGTCGTCGACACGCGCACGGAGGATGTTTTCGTCCCGAAAGCAAAATACGACGCGCTCGTCGGCAAAAGCAAATCCGTTTTTACGGATCTGCTCGTTGCAAAAAAGCTCGCCCTCTCAACTTCACGTGCGTTCGTTTTTTCAAAGGAAATGCTGTCCGCAGTCCGCTCGGGCTGCTCCGAAGAATACCACCGTTTTCTCTTTGAAAGTCTCTCCGCTTACGGGAACTACGAGCTGTTCGTCATCAACACGGCAAGCGCAGGCTTTATGAGCATGAACGCGCTACCGCTCGCGTTCCGAAGCAGTACAAAAGACGCTTCATTCAACAATATCATGCTGAATATAAGCGGGACGACAGCCATTCCCGCCGAAGCGTACAAGCCCGTAGAAAA
>JAQXRJ010000072.1 GCA_029218465.1 bacterium
TTAAATCTATAGTCTTCAAGATGCTTTATATAATTTTGTTTCAAAGAAATATCATCATTCTTTTTACTAATATAATTATTTATATTTTCCATATTATCAACACCATTCAATTAATTGACTATTATTATAGCATTATTTCATTAATATGAAAAGTCAATTCATCCAATATTTTTCCGGAACAATAATTACCGGTCTAATTCCTCTAGGAGCAGAATACACTGTATTTGAACTAAGCGAACCATTATAGCAATTATATATCAATTGCATAGTATTAATCCCGTTACCAGCGTTGTTTCCAAACCAAAAACTCCCTGGAGATCCATTTGACGAACACAACCAAGATGGAGAATTATAATTTTTCTTTAATTCATCATATTCTGATACAGACGGCAATCTTCCAAAATTAACATTGATTCCATTGCTTTTCAGAAATTCAACATACGAATTAACATATACAGCTGCACTATTCAAATAAACAGCATTTCCATTTGAATCTATATATTTTTGATTACTATATATGTAGTATCCATTACCATAACTATATTTCATATATTCCCTTTTCATCATTGCAATTCCAGCAGAATTATTTGTAGTCCAATATTTATTGTTTGAAAATTCTTTGTAATGATCCCAACCAGTTCCATTAAATGAATCTAGTTGCTTAACATTATTAATATCATCAGTAGTAAGATTATACTTAGTTAATAGTGATACAGTATTATTTTCTGTATCCTTATCAATAATATAGAACGTTTCGCCACATATTGTAACATCATCTCCTATATTTTTTGAGTCAAGTGGAATGGCTGATTGACCATCACATATTTTATATTTTACTTTAATAGATTCAGTTTTTGGTTGAACAATATTAATAATAAAACGTTCATCGAGTTCCTCATGAATTATAGAAATATTAATCTTATATATCCTTCTTGTAGACACTTCTTCATATTTTTCAGTCATTATCTGATTTTCAAAAATATCACTATAATCATTTATTATATCATTTGAAATTTTAATAAATTTATTAGGTGCAATGAATTCTCTATCTCCATAAATAACTTTTGCAAAAGAAGCACCATTACTATTTGACAAAATACATAAAAATTTAGAATCACCATTTTTAAATTCAATTTCCATTCCTTGATCATATCCATTACATTTATTATCTCCATTTATATCAACTTTTTTTATTTCATCAATTCCTTTTACTACATCATCCTCAATTACTCTTAATATTTCATCTCTATAGTTTGCAACTTCTTTCTTTGAAGACTCTTTTATTTGCTTTTCTCTATAACTATCTACTACTTTAAAAAGTCCTATAGAAATTGTCATTACAATTACAAAAGTTATTATAAGTTCTACTACAGTGAAAGCTTTTTTATTCATACTCTTATACCTCCAATTTAATACTTGCAAATTTATGATTATTCTCCATATAATTAAATCTTGCAATCATAACAATATCACTATCACTATAATGATTTAAAGTATAATTATAATATTCTCTTATGTCTCTATCTAATTTATTTTTTTGATCATTACTAATACTTTTTTTGTATATTAAAATCCTATCTATATTTAAATATTCATATATCAATGTTTTATAATAATCTTTTTGAAATATAGAATCACTAGTACAATCACCATCATCTTCAGAACAACTTAATGAACCATTTTTAACACTATAATACTTTAAATATTTTTTTCTTCCATCATTATTGTCAAAATTAAATTCATTCTGCAAAGAATCATATAAAAGATTAATATTATATACCTCATTCGGATTATCATAGTTAAGAGCTTTATCATATTTTGTTATTAATGGAAAAACATTAATAGCTAGATAAACAAACATTCCCATCACAAATACAGCAACTACTATTGCTTCAGTTAATAAAAAACCTTTGTTATTAATTTTAATCATAAAATCATTCCCTTTATTATTGATTATATTTCAAAATTATTATATAATATATTAAGATAAAAAGCTAGAATAAAAAAGAAAAATAAAAAGGTGTGAATGGTATGGTAAATTACGATGTAGTAAATATTCCTATTGTTGATATAGTAAATCAAATAATTCTATATGCATCAAAAAATCGTGCAAGTGATATACATATGGATCCACATGAAGATCATTTATTAATTAGAATGCGTATTGATGGAGAACTACATGATCATACTAAAATACCAAAAGCATATGAAAGAAATTTAGTCACAAGAGTTAAACTAATATCAAATATGAATATTACAGAAACAAGACTTCCACAAGATGGTAATATAAGAGGAAATATTGAAGGAAGAGATTTAGACATGCGTGTTTCTGTACTTCCAACAAATGAAGGAGAAAAAGTAGTTATTCGTATTCTTGACTATTCCAAAAGTTTAGATGGAATTGAATCATTAGGATTTTCAGATAAGAACTTTGAACTATTAAAAAACATGCTTAGTGTTCCAAATGGAATCATATTAGTAACTGGTGCCACTGGTAGTGGTAAATCAACAACTACATATTCAATGCTACAAGCACTAAATAATGAAAGCACAAACATAATAACTGTAGAAGATCCTGTAGAAATGAATATTGAAGGAATAAATCAAGTTCATGTTAATAGTGAAATTGGTTTAACATTTGCAGCAGCACTACGTTCTATTTTAAGACAAGATCCTAATGTTATACTAATCGGAGAAATTCGTGACTCAGAAACAGCACAAATCGCAGTAAGAGCTTCAATAACAGGACACTTAGTATTATCTACAATACATACTAATAACTCACTTAACACAATAGAAAGATTATTAGATATGGATGTAGAAAGATACTTATTATCAAGCGCATTAACTGGTATAATATCTCAAAAACTTGCAAGAAAACTATGTGATAAATGTAAAGTTCAAAGAAAAGCCACTGATTACGAAAAAGAAATCTTTAAAATAGTCTTAAATCAAAATGTTGATTATGTATATGATGCAGGAGGTTGTCCAGAATGTACTCAAGGATACAAGGGAAGAATTGCCCTTCAAGAGGTATTGTATATAAGTGATGAATTAAGAAATGCTATTGCTGATGAAAACACAACTAAAGACGATTTAAAAGTTCTTGTTTACTCAGGCAACGTAACTACTCTTCTGGGTGATGGACTTGAAAAAATAATAAAAGGCGTTACAACATTTAGTGAAATTTTCAAATTAATAGAAGTAGATCTTGAAATGAGATCATTAAGAGAAGATACAGAAAAAATTAGAAAGAAAAAAGAAGAACGAGAAAGAGAAGAAAGAGAAAGAATTGAAAAAGAAAAAGAAGAAATTGAAAGAGTTGAAAGAACAAGAGCCGAAATAAAAGAAAAAATAGAAAGAGAAAAAGAAGAAAAAGAAAAAATGGCAGATAATAAAGAAAAACTTGAAAAAGAAATGGCTGAAATAGAAAGAGTTGAGAGAGCAAGAGCAAAAATAAAAGAAGAAATAGAAAAAGAAAAAGAAGAAAAAAAAGCTAATTCTGAAACAACTGAAGTTGATTTAGAAAAGCCAAATAAAAATAACAAATCTTCCTCAAAAAAATCAAAAGAAATTGAAAGAGACAAAAATTTTGATAAAGAAATAATTGATGTAAGACCAGAAAAAATTGAAATTATTAATGTAGTCCCTGATAAAATTATTTTTGATCCAATTAATAGCCTATTCTATGATTAAACATCAGCTATAATAATATATAATAAAGTGTGTAAGTTAGTAAAAAACTACACACTTTATTTTACACTATCAGCATTTTCTAATGAAAATGCACTCCTTAAATTGCATTATTTACGAATTCAAAAACATTATAAAAAATGGTGTGTCTCATCAATTAGTAATTGGTCATTAGTTAGAAATTAATTGAAGTCGAACCCTATATTTAAAGAAAGATTTCGTAAATATGTTTATCTTTACACAATGTTTTTTACACTCTCAGTTATATAAATATAACTAAAAGAAGCAAGTATAAACTCACTTCTTTTTATTTAAAACAATTTCTAATATTTCATTATTAATATCCTCAATTGATTTTATTTTATTATTTTGAATACAATTAACATAGCTCCAATTATACAATTCCTTTAATTCAATATAGCAAGCTTCAGCATGCTTTAAATGTTGTTCACTTTTTTCATGTTCATCCAAATTATTTCTATTCTTTTTTAGTTCTACACTATATTCATAAGGCATATGTAAAAAAATCGTTAAATCAGGTTTAGGTAAATCTAAAAGCCAATATTCTAGCTTATCAATCCATTGATACATATTAAATCTTTCATCCTTATCAAGAATTTTACTTCCTTGATGTGCAAGATTTGAAGTTGTATATCTATCAAGTATTACATAATACCCTTTTTCTAAATATTCATTAACTTTTCCAATAGAGTATTTTCTATCAGCAGCATAATAAAGAGATGCTATTTTAGGATCAACATTAACAGCTCCTTCTTCAAAAAAAGACTCACATATTTCAGGTTTTCCCAAATATGGTCCACCTACTATTCTACCCGTTGGGGTATCATACCTTGGAAAATCAATTCGTATACAATTAATTCCTATTTCGTTTAGTTTTTTTTGTAATAATTCTGTTTGAGTTTGTTTTCCACTGCAATCAGTTCCTTCAATAACAATCAATTTACCTTTCATAATTATATATCCTTTCACCTATAGTTATTTGCATTACTATTAATCATACTTACTTATCCTATAATATTATTGTCATTATCAAATTCTAGAATAATTGATTTACGACTTGCTAAATAATCACACATATGTACAAAATTTTGATACTTATTTTTTGGAATAGGCAAAACTTCATTTCCATCAAAATCTTTATTCCAAATACCCATATGAGATGATATAACACTACATAAAAAATCAATGTTATCTTTGCTCATACTCAATTTACTTTCATTTTCTCTAATATAATTACACATAAGCAATGGATGATCAAATTTAGTATATTTACTTTGAACTTTACCAGACTTTAATCCATCATGTATCATAAGACCAATAAGCATTAAGTCTTTTTCTTCATCATTATATTTATCACCTATTAATGGATTTGATAATAATTCAAAAGCTATTCTAACCGCAGCTTTAGTATGCCTCAACAATCCACCTTCACCCAATGCATATTTTGGATGATATTTGCCAGTAGAAGATGCTGGAACTGAAAAAAAATAGTCAGGTAATTCTTCAATTAAAACACAACAATCCTCTCTTAATTTTTTATTTTTAATATAATCTAATTCATTTGAAAACTTCTCAATTTTATTCATATATCCTCCACTCACAATATTATATAATAATTTAAAAGCAAAAACTAGAAAAAATCTATAGTTGATTCATTTTATAAAATTAATTAAAATACTATTTTGTATATATAATTTATCTTTAGGTATATATATATAATTACTGTTTTCTTCTAGTAAACCTTTTTTTATTAAATCATCAATGTTAAATACATCTCTAATATCAATATTAAACTTTTCATTAAAATCTTTTTTTGATACACCCACAATTTTTCTAAGACCACAAATCATTTCTTCAGACATAATTATTTCTTTATCTAATATCTCTTTATCAAAAATGTAATTATGCTTAATATAATTGTTAATACTTCTAGTATTAGAATATCTAACATTATCTACATAGCCAGCTGCACCTAGTCCGAATCCATAATAATAATTATTATTCCAATAATTAAGATTATGTAATGATTCTTTACCATTTTTACAGAAATTACTAATTTCATAATGAGAATATCCAATGCTATTTAAAAAATCTATTATATAATAATACATGTTATATTCTGTTTCTTCATCAATATTTTCTACATTATCAATAAAAAGTTTAGTATTTTTTTCAATAATTAATGAATAGATAGAAACATGTGATACATCTAAATCTTTTAAAAAATCTAAATCTTTTTTTAAATCATCCATATCTTCATCAGGAAAACCATACATCAAATCAATATTTATATTACAAAAGTATTTCTTACAAAGTTTAATTTTCTCTATAATATCATTCTTATCATTATGTCTATTTAAAAGTTTATAAAATTTTTTATTTATAGTTTCGACTCCAATACTAAGTCTATTTATTCCATTCAATCTACAAATCTTTAAAAAATCATCATTTATATCACTAACATTTGCCTCTATAGTAAATTCATATTTTTCACAAAGATTCAATTTATTAGTTATAGAAAATAATTTATTAAGTTGTTCAATTTTAAGTGAAGATGGAGTACCACCACCTATATAAATTGTTTTTAATTTTTGTCCATTATAATTATTTAAAACTTCGTATTGTAATGATTCTAAATAATCATTAACTAATTTTTCATTATAAAATATTTTACAAAAATCACAATATGAGCATATTTTCTTACAAAATGGTATATGTATATATACAGAATTAATATTATTATCTTTTTGATACTGTTTTTTCATTTAATTTTTCCTATTATATCACTATTAACATGTTCAGTGGAATGCTTAGAAATAAATTCTTGAATAGATAATCCTTCTTTGTTTGCTGAAGATAAAGCAGATAATAAAGAACCATACTCTTGTGAGTTTAATTTAGAAGTTAATATTTCAAATATAGTTGATTTAGGTATACCAAAATATTCTTCAGCCTGACGATAAGTCATTTCTTTTTCCACCATAATCTTAGCAATTTTTAATGCATCATGTTCTGTATATTTTGATACTCTACTTATGTTTTTACCTCCCTCGCTTCTTCCTTTATTTATATTTTCTTCCTTCTTTTTTTGAATTTTTTCAAATAAATTTGGATTAATATTTTGCAATGCTTTAAAATGATTTTGCAATGTTTTTTTGCTAACTCCTAAATCAACACTCATTTGTTGAAGTGTAACATCATTTTCTAAATAATAATTTGCCTCTCTTATTAATGTATCTTTGTCAATCATTACTTATCTTCCTCCATACTTAAAACACTCATAAATGCCTCTTGAGGAAGTTCTACACTTCCTATTTGTTTCATCTTCTTTTTTCCTTCTTTTTGTTTTTCTAAAAGTTTTCTTTTTCTTGTTATATCTCCGCCATAGCACTTAGCAAGTACATCTTTTCTTAATGCTTTAATAGTACTTCTAGCAATTATATGAGAAGAAAGTGCTGCTTGAACTGGTATTTCAAACATTTGTCTAGGAATAGATTCTTTTAATTTTTCTACTACTGCCCTACCCCTAGGATAAGCAAAATCCTTATGAACAATTACACTTAATGCATCAATTACTTCTCCATTAAGTAAAATATCCATCTTAACAAGATTACTTTTTTTATAACCAACAATCTCATAATCAAAAGAAGCATAACCTTTGGTATAAGATTTTAATTTATCAAAAAAATCATATACAATTTCAGATAAAGGTAACTCATAATGAATATTTACCCTTGTTTGATCAATATAATCCATACTTATATATGTTCCTCTTTTGTTTTGACATAATTCCATTATTGGTCCTATATATTCTGTTGGTGTAAATATGCTTGTTTTTATATATGGTTCCCTAACTTCACTAATAATTCCTAATTCTGGGAATTTAGAAGGCGAATCTATATATATAATTTCTTTATTAGTAAGAAGTATTTCATAAACAACAGAAGGTGCAGTTGTAATAACTTCTATTCCAAATTCTCGTATTATTCTTTCCTTTATTATGTCTAAGTGTAATAATCCTAAAAAACCACATCTAAATCCAAAACCAAGAGCAGAAGAAGTCTCTGGTTCAAAGCTTAAAGAAGCATCATTTAATTTTAGTTTTCCTAATGCATCCCTAAGAGACTCAAATTCGGTAGATTCTATTGGAAATATACCACAAAATACCATTGATTTCATTGGTTTATAACCTGGTAAAGGTACTTTTGAAGGATTTTTTGATAACGTAATTGTATCTCCAACTTTAACATCACTTATACTTTTAATACTTGCTATTATAAAACCAACTTCTCCACTCATTAAACAATCTTTTTTTACCTCTTTTGGAGTATTAACTGTTAATTCAGTTACTTCATATATAGCTCCCGTTTCCATCATTTGAATTGAATCTTTTACTTTTAACATTCCATTTTTTATTCTGCATGAAACAACTATTCCCCGATAAGAATCATATATACTATCAAATATTAAAGCTTGTAGTGGGGCACTATTATCTCCAGTAGGAGGTGGAATTCTTTCAACAATAGCATTTACTAAGAATTTAATACCTTCACCAGTTTTTGCACTAGTAAGTATAATTTCTTCTTCATCAAATCCAACTAAATCTATAAGTTCTTTTTTTACTTTATCTATATCTGCATTAGGCAAATCTATTTTGTTAATTACTGGTATTATTGTTAAATCATTATCAAGTGCAAGATAAAGATTTGCAAGTGTTTGTGCTTCAATTCCTTGAGCTGCATCTACAACAAGTATTGCTCCTTCACAAGCTGCTAAACTTCTTGATACTTCATAAGAAAAATCTACATGACCAGGAGTGTCAATTAAATTTAAATTATATTCTTCACCATTATAATCATATTTTAAAGAAGCTGTATTTAGTTTTATCGTAATGCCTCTTTCACGTTCTAAATCCATACTATCTAAAAGTTGTGATTTAGCTTCTCTACTACTAACTGCATTTGTAATTTCAAGTATTCTATCAGCAATAGTACTTTTCCCATGATCTATATGTGCAATAATAGAAAAATTTCTAATGTTTGATTGTTTCATACTACATCACCTATCAACAATTTTACCATAAAATAAGAAAAAACCATAACTATTGTCATGATTTTTTCTAATTATTTTTTTACATATACTTTTGTAGTTGTTGCATTATGTGCATCAAGATTTTCATCATATACATCTTCATATCCATCATCAGAATTAGCTATACTTGGATTTATATTTGGATCATCAGTAGTAGTTTCAGATTTATTAGTTGTTTCTTCTTCCTTTTTAGTTGTTTCTAAATTACTAGAAGTTGTTGATGGAGTTGTAGTTGTATTGTTTTTTTCATTGATATTTTTTAATTGCTCCTCATACAATCTTTGAGCATCATTTCTTAATTCTTTACCAGCACTTCTTGCAGCACTTAGCTTTTGATTAATTGCTTGAAGCCAAGCTTCTTTATATGATGATAAAACTTCCTTATTTGAATTAATTTTCTTGTAATTATTCAAATCTCTTGCTAATCTATTTTGAATTTGTAAGTCAGAAGTTGTAATTGTTTCATTATTAAATGCATAAGCAACTTGAGCAATGTTTGATAAAGTTCCATTTGTAGGCACAACAGTTGGATGATCAGGATTGACTCTATTATATATAGCAGAATGATTATATGCACCTTTTTCTTCAGCAAAATTTGTAGCATCTATCCATGCTTGCTTAGCTGCACTTGCTTTTTCCGCTTTATATGTTTCACCATCTATTACTACTTCATAAGTATCTTCTTTTATTTGTTCTTCTTTTTTTTCTGCCTCTTTTTTCTCTTCAGGAGTTAAGTCTTCTTTATCTACTTTTTCTGTTTTCGTAGTTGTCTTTTTTGTTGTATTATTATTTTCAGTAGCATTATTTACATTTATATTACTATTTATATAAACTTTTTCACTACCTCTTACTCTATTATTAAACAAAGTAATATAGTCAAAATTATCTTCGATAGGATATAATTTATCTAATGATTCTTTAACATCCGTAAATGAATAATTAACTCCCAATTCGTTCATATATTTTTCTAATTCAGCTTTTGTTTTATCAGTTAATCCATTTTGTAATATGTCATTAGCTAAATTAATATTATTTAAAGATAATAATGCCGCTGATAGTTTTGTTTTTATAGTATTCTTTTTAGTTTCGTCTGAACTGTCTTCGTATTTATTCATTAATGATTTCAATTTATATTCAGGTTCATCAACAGAATTGATTATTTCTACAACATTTTTCAAATGCTCTTCAACAGTTTCATTTGGACATTTTTTATCATACATATCAAAAAATGTTTTTAATTTTTCACCTTTTTGAATTTGATTTAATATATTATCTTCATATTTGTAATCTAAACTATTTGGTGCAGATGAGACAATTGTATATTTCAAATAATCTGAATTAGAATTTGCATTTAAATATCCTTGTATTAATTTAATTGTTAAATTTTTAACGAAATCAATACTACTTGAATCAATTTTATCCCCATCAACTTCATCAACTTTGTCTCTATATAAATATGCAAAATTTCTAATAACTTCATCTGAATTTTCTCTAGTAATATTGTTATTAAATTTAATTATAGAATTTTCTACTGTTTCAAATAATTTTCTGTTTCCTTCATTATCAATTAGAGTTGAAATACCACTAGATTTTTTTGCATTCATATAATAAATAGTTAATTTTCTAGAAAAAGATATATAATCATTATACAAATTTTCATGATTAAGCTTTACACCACAAAATAATTCTTCTAATTCATCTTCAGAATAGTCATTTAGAGCTAGTTTAGCTGAAATTATTTCATCACTTGTAAACTGTAAATTAATATCACCATCTTCTTTTAAAGCAAATATCTTTTTACTTAAGCTATTTTCATTAATAGAATTTAAAATATTATAGTTTGTTAAAAAGAAATTTTTATTCTCTTCACTCATATCATAACTATTTAATATTTCTTCAATAGTATTATTTGAATCAATATTATTTTGATCATTTACATAAGTTGTCTCTATTTTTCCAAATGATTTACTTTTATGTTTTTTTATAGAATAACCAATTCCAATTACACCTAATATTCCGACTGTAACAGCAGTAATAGTTGCAATGCTTTTCTTAGCCTTTGAACTTAATTTACTATTTTTATCTTTTTCTATATTTTCTTTTTTTTCGTCAAATAAATCTTTTTCAACAGAAGAAATGTATTTAAAATATTCTTCTTCAAGTCTTTTAATATCTTCATCAGATGTTAAAATTTGAAATCCTGCTTGTGATGCTTTTTCTTTGAAATCAGCATCATCTAAAAATGCACCTTTTGATTCAAGAAACTCTTTTATTTCTAATTGATGAATAGACTTATCAAAAACTTCTCTTTCAATTTTATCTTTCGAAAAAAAGTAAATATAATCAGTATCACTATTCTTGCCCTGTGTAACAATAATTTTTTCAATATTTTTCATTATCAATCACTATTCCTTTTCTCTTTTATTTCCAGTCATCTTATAACCTTCCGAAATCAAAGATGTATCGTTCATTACCGCACTCCATTTAATAGAACTTCCTGCTTTTTGAAGTAAAGTACGAGTTTTGTATCTATAAGAGTATACAGTTTTATAAATTGGAGTCCTTAATTCTTTATATCCAATTATAGTAGTATATGTACTAAATGAATAAGTTGTTTTAGTTTCATATGATGCACATTTAACTTCTATTCCACTTGAATTCTTAACTGTATTATTTGATGTAACAGTTCCAACTTCTCTTGTATAAACTTTAAATATTAACATATCAGTAGATGTACAAGCATCTTCACATTTATCCCATGCAGTATCATATAAAACATATTTAACGCTTAATGTATCAGCAGGTTTAACCTTTGTATAAATATATTTTAAAAATTTCCATTCACCAGTACTTGTCGTACTAATTGCATAAGTAGTTGTATTATTACTTGTCCTATAATAATCAAATCCACTACAAACTTTTTCTTTAATGCTTGCAGATTCTTTCAAAACTGTACCGTATATTGCATCTCCAACTGAATATTTATAACCATCTTGTACTTTTTTACTTCCTAAGTCTTCTGTTATTTTTGTATCAGTAGTTTCAAATTTAGGTGGATTAGATGGATCATAAGTTTTTGTAGTCCAATCACTCCAATCACTATATTTATCACTCCATGTTTTCTTATATTCATATTCATATTCTATATCTTTTTTAGTTACTTTAATATTACATATATTTGTATTACCTGCATTATCTTTTACATACCCATAAATAGTATGAGTACCATTAGTAGTGATTTTATAACTTGTATTATTTTTGTAATTTAATGTTGTTCCAAGTCCATAAGAATTTATACCACTCATCGCATCACTTTTAGATTTAAATCCAACAGTAACGTCACTAACATAATAGTCATTTTTTAATACACCATTTGTAACGTTTAAAGAACAGTTTGGCTTAGTAGCATCTCTTTTTATAGCTATACTACATACAGCTGTATTACCTTTAGAATCTTTTACATATCCATAAATGGTTTTATATCCATCTGAAGATATTTTATAGCTTCCATTATTATCATAAGTTTCTTTAGTACCTAATCCGTAGGAAGTAATGCTAGCTCCATTAGTTGTGGTTTTAGACTTAAATCCCACTACAACATTACTAGTATACCAATTATTATTTCCTAAAGTACCACTTGTTACAGATAAATTACAAGAAGGTTCAGAGTATTTATTATCTGGTACTTTTATTTTCTTAACTTCTTTACTACATACAGCAGTATTACCTGCCTTGTCTTTTAAATATCCATATACTTTTGTAGTACCATAATCAGTTACTAAATAACCTGTCTTTTTATTATAATTTGCTTTGGAAGTATTATAAACACCATATGTATCAATTCCACTAACATTGTCTACCCTACTATCAAATCCAACTTTAATATCAGAAATATATCCTTCACTATTTTTAGTACCAGATAATACATCTAAACTACAATTTGGCTTTTCAGAATCTTTTTTTATAACTATACTACATATTGATGTTTTTCCTTCAGAGTCTTTAACATAACCATAAATAGTTGAAACTCCATCATTCTTAATATTATATGAATTCTTATTATCATATGTTGGCGTTGTTCCTATTCCATAATTTGTTATCTTTGCACCTTTTGTGGTTGTATTTTTAGATTTAAAACTAACAACGACATCACTCGTATACCATCCATTTGTCCCTTTAGATCCTTTAGATACCATTAATTCACATGAAACTTTTCCAGTATTTTTTGATGGTCTACTTGAATTTGATGATGAAGACGTCTTATTTAAATTTGGACTTTCATCTTTTGATTCACAAATAGCTTGTTCACAATAGGAATAACATCCTAAATGAACAATAATATAATCTTCATCTTCATTGCACTTTAAATATACTTTCAATTCATATTCATCTTTTGTTTTAGTAATAGTTACATATGAATTTTTAGTATCACATGATTTACCATTTTTATCAGTAAAAGGAACTAATAATTTCATATCAAGCATTTCTTGTAAAGTTAATGTAGAGCTATCTCCTTCATTTTGAGGCAATTTCTCTGTTGTATAATAATTAATTGCCGCATCTTTCATTTCTCTAAGATTATCATTAAATACTCTATTTTTTAATCCATTTAAATTAAATTTTGGAATTAACCAAATTAATAATATTATAAAAACAATTATTAAAATTAAAGTTAACAAAATTTTTCTTAAAGAAAAACTTTTTTCTTCTTCATCATACATATACTCCACCTCACGGGTGTTTATTCTAATACAAAAAGTAAAAAAAGTCAATCAGAGTGTATAATGTTATAATAATATTATGATAATTATGTTTAATTGTTTTTTTTCTTTAAGTAAATTTTTTTAATTTGAAACTTAATTTTGTTTATATAAAAAAAATACCATTTTTTATATAAAAGAAAAATGGTATTTTATAATTATTGTGTTTTTCTTGTTAATTTTCTTGGTTGTTCTGTTACTATTTCAATTGCATTATCTATAAACTTACTAATATTTTCCTTGTATAGTAATAATACTTTTTTTGTTATGTCTATAACTTCTTGTGATTCTATACCTAAAAATTCAGCTATTGATTCTGTTGAAAAATATTTACCGTCTACATAACCCAATTTTAAAGAAATTATTACTGATTCTTTAACAGTTAGAACTTTCATTATTTGATTAAAACTTGGAGTTCTTAATAATTCCAACATTTTCTCACAATCTTCTTTCGTTATACTTTTGTTATCATCTTCTTGTTGTTCTTTTTGTTCTAGATTTTCAATGTTTGATGTATTAGAATTATGTAATCCTTCCATTGATGATTCTACTATTGGTTCTTCTATAATATTTTGTCTTTTTTTTCTTGGTTTTATTTCCACATTTGGATTAGATAGTAATCTTCTCATCTTAGGTATTAAAACTCCATAAAACTTATTTATTTGTTCCCTGCTTAATTTTATTGGTGTTGGATTATTTAAATCTTCTCCATATCTTAGTGTAATTAACATTCTTTCTTCTTCTGTTAGTTTTTCTAACATTGCATCTACTTGTTCTTTTGTATATGAACTAAAATATTCATAAATTGTTTGCAATTTTGACATTTTCTTTCCTCCTTCTTTTTCATTAGGTTCTAGTTTAATTTTTGGTGATTGCCTTTGTATACTTAATTCTATAACACCTTTGTGTTTCAATTGTTGAGCTAATCTCTTTAGAATTTTTGTTATTAACTTTGAAACAAGAGGTTGAGAAATACACATCATATCAGCTATTTCTTTTTGAGTATGAACTTTACCATTATAAAAACCAAAATATAGCATAATTATTTTTCTATCACGATTTGGTAATTTCTCTACAATTTGGCGTATAATCTGATATGTTTCATTATCTTCATATTCCTCAACTATATCTCTTTTATCACTAATTGTATCTTCAATCTTTAATTCTTTACCATCTTTATCATGATTGATTATTCTATTTAGACTACAAACATTTTGATCTTTTTTTATTTTTCTTAAAAACATTAAAATTTCATTATCAATACATCTTTTTGCATAAGTTGCAAATTCTACTTTTTTTGATGTATCAAAGGTTGTTATAGCTTTCATTAATCCAATATTCCCTATTGATACCAAGTCTTTTTTATCATATTTAACCGACTTAAAACAAGCTGTCACTTCATATAAAACTAATCTAATGTTGTGCTTTATCAATTTTTCTCTTGATCGTTCATCACCTTGTTTTATCTTTTCTAGCAAATCATATACCTCCTGTTTTGGTAACGGCTTAGGAAGTTTATGTATGTCTATAAATAATTCATCAGTATTCATACTCACCTCATATTTCCAAAAATATAATACTTTTAAAGGTTTTATTTTATAATTTTTTTGTTTTTTTAGGTTGTAATGTTAAAACTAATTGTTGTGAATTTTCATTTGCTCTATTAATATAAAATCTTTTATTTCGTCTTACTTCTTCAAATAATTTTAAAGTAAATTTTGTTTTATTTTTACTTTTTTCAACAGATTTTAAGAATTGATCTCCTTTTTCATAATTACCTTGCGAATAAAAATCTCTTGCATATATTAATCGTATTGTATCAATTTGTTCATATGCCATACCAAGTTCTTGACATGCTGTTTCAACATCTAATCCTGACTCTAAAATATATGATGTAATTTCATCTAAATTTTCTATTCCATAATGATTTTGAATATCGTTACTAAAATCTTCAACTTTCATTTTAAAGTTAGGCTTTCTATTATTTTTATCTACTAATCCTTTTAAATTATCAATTAATTCAGTAAAATCAAATTGTCCGTCTTCTTGTTTACTTAATTGAGTAGCAATTGTAAGATAATCAATTGCTGTATCCTTTTCCAATTTCTTCATATAAGCTAATCCTAATTTAGCATATACAAATGTTTTTGGTTCGCCAAATTGTAATAATTGTAAATAGTCTTCAATACAAGTATCATAGTTACCTTCTTTATAAGCTAGATTTCCCATATTGATTAAGTTTTTTAAATCTACATGCTCATCAATAGATGGCTTATATCTCAATACTATTTGTCTGTTATCTCTTTCTCCAATACTGAATGAAACCATATCAGGATATTCCCTAACGATTTCATGTATTTTTTTTCTTCTTTCATTATCCATTGGTCTTAATAATACCATTCCTTGACCATTTAATAATAATTCATATTTACTTCTTATAAATTCTTTTTCACTATTTCTTGTTACTGAATGTTGTTTTATTGATTCATCAACTTTGGGAGATTCAATTTGTACAATTTCTTTTGATTTTTTAACAGGAGCTGGATTTACATTAGTTTGCAAAACTAAACTCTGACTTTTTATAAATGCTTGTTCAACATTGTCTAAAACCTGATTATTTCTTTTATATTGTATCATTGCTTCAGCATTATTTAAAACCTGTAATAATCCTTCTGTTAAAATACAATCCTGTCCTAATTTATTTGATTTAGATATTATATCTAAATATATTCTTGCTTCATCAAATTTATTTTGTGCCAAGGCTATATAGAATTCTTGAATATAATTAGAAATATCAAACTTAAAATTTTCTCTACTAACATAAGTTAATGCTATCATTGGTTTTGTAAAAGCTATATCCTTTTCAATTAAACTTAATTTTATTAAATCTACTATCAAGAATTCATATTCTTTTTTGTTTATTGCTTCCATATAATTTCTTAGTGTTCTAAATGCATTTTCTAAATCAGATTTCATCAAAAATCCGATTACATCAGAAAATGAAGAACTTGAAGATATATTTGTTGCAGATAAAATTGGTTCTTCATATAAAATTTCTTCTGATGTTACTTCTACAAACTTTTCTTCTACAATCTCTATTGGAGTTTGTAAAGACGAAGAAATTTGTTTAATCATATCACATATATCTAATAGCAATAAATTTATAGTATTTTCCGAATTGTTTATATTATTTTCTACAATATATCTTTCATTTAATCTAAGTGCCAATTCATAATTATTACCATCTATTGCTTCAAATAATTTTTCAGATTGAAAAATTGTTTTTTCTGGTACTTGATTTGTTTCTTGTAAATGAAGTATCTCATTTACCAATTTTAAAGTATAACTATCAATCAAACTTAGAATATGTCTTTTATCTTTTTCTTCTAAATAATTAGCTATTTCTTCATATTTTTTATTTTTTGCAAATTCTAATAAGTTGTTTTTACTTAAATTTTCTGCATCAATTGCTTGAAAAAATAATATTCTAGTAATTTTATCTTGTACAGTCAATGAATCATACTGAGTAATTAAATCTCTCAATTGCTTCAAAGCATAAGAAAATTTTCTTTGCAAAACTGAAATTCTAATTTTATTTTGTTGTGGAACGTCTTGATAT
The DNA here is from genome assembly GCA_029218465.1 of bacterium. Lineage (GTDB taxonomy): Bacteria > Bacillota_I > Bacilli_A > RF39 > UBA660 > CAG-710. The sequence goes on from JAQXRJ010000072.1 coordinate 17,185, forward strand.
CTTTTATCATTGAAATCCACTCTAATATCTTCAAATTTTAAATATCTTGCGTATTCTTTATGCCTATCAGGAATATCTGTAATTATGCTCAATAAATATAAATAGAAATTATTATCTGCTCTATAATATGGATTTTCTGTATCAAGTAGAACTTCAAAATATTTAAAAGCTGATTCATAATCTTTTTTAATTATACTTCGTAAAAACAATTGAAAACATGCACCTGAATGATTTGAATTTAATTCATAACATTTTTTAAAACATTCTGTTGCTTTATTATACTCTTTTGCAACTATTAATTTTTTTCCATAATAAAATAATTCATCTATTGATTGAAAAGAATAATATCCTCTTTTAACTCTTTGTAAGCTTCCTTGTTCTATTAAGTCTGCTAAATCTTTTGAATTAAAGCCATGGCCATTTAATTCTTTTGTTGTTAATTCATTACCATTTATTATTCCTTCATATAATTTGTTTAGATTTTCTTCATTAATCATCTTTTTAGACCTCCTCGAGCTCTCTTTAAAGCTATTGTCTTATCATAAGCAAAACCTTCATTATCAAATTCAGAAGATAATTGAACTGGATACATAGTAACAATATCTTTTGTTCCAATCATGTAACAGCACATAAATCACTTGTTATTTCATCACCTTTATAACCTATTGGCGTATCCAATCTAAATCTATACATATCTGAAACTTCAAAATGATTAGAATTCATAGTTTCTATTTTATCTCTTGCCTCATAAATCAATTTTTTCAAATCTATATATTTAAAGAAACATCCGTTATTATTTCTTTCGCTTTGATTCATATGTTTACTTATATGCCTTAACAAAGTTTCTTCACTATTATCAAACAATCTATATATCATATAATCATCAACTGGATCAAAATTATTAGGAACATTTTTAAGTCTTCCTAACATGTACAATAAATAGATATTAAGAATTCTGTAATGTTTAAAATGTTTTGGAGCAAGTCTTTGTTCATCAATTGTATTTAATAAATTATAAGCATCTTGATAATTTCTTTCTAAAATATTAAGTCCAACCAAACCAAAAGTAGATTGTGTATTAAATTTATTATTTAATTGTAATGTTTCAAACATTTTTCGTGCTAAAAGATTATCACCTATTTGCATGTATAGTTTTGCAATAGCTAATAAAGACTTGTGTTGCATGTCTGGGTTTATCATGCACTCACTATAATATCTTTTACTTGCCTCAAAATTATTCTCAATATTTTCTAATAATCCCCAAATTTGCTTTAATGAAATACTACTTAACTCTTTATGTGAAGTTAGTATTTCTCTAGCTGTTGCATATTTTCCTTCTATAATTTCTATATGAATTAACTTAGACAATGACTCTTCATGATATAATGAATTTTGTGAAGCTATTTGAAACCAATATCTTGATTAACATAATCATTATTTCTCAAGCAGTTTTGTCCATTGAAAAAAGCCTGTTTAAAATCTTTATTAATTGCCATAGACTTGCTCCTTTTTAATAAATTTTTAAGGTAATTCATTTTAAAGGTTTCCCTTACAATACTTAATTATTGTTTTTTTCTTGTTAATTTTCTTGGTTGTTCTGTTACTATTTCAATTGCATTATCTATAAACTTACTAATATTTTCCTTGTATAGTAATAATACTTTTTTTGTTATGTCTATAACTTCTTGTGATTC
>JAQXRJ010000073.1 GCA_029218465.1 bacterium
ATTTAATTTCTATACTTCCATCTAAATCTGTTCTATATATTCTACTGTTACTTAACATATCTAATACAGATTCTTTTGGATGGCCATATCTATTTTTTTGCCAACACTAATTAATGAGTATTTTGGATTAATAATATTTATAAATTCCTCACTACTACTTGTATTAGAACCATTATGTCCTATTTTTAAGAAATCTATATTACTTTGATCATATTTTTCTAGTATATCTTTTTCTCTATTTACTCCAGCATCTCCCATAAATAAGAATTTATAATTGTTGTAATTTAAATAAATAACACTACTATTATCGTTCTCATTATCATAAGTTCCTGTATTTAGAAACTGCAGTTTATACTTGTCTATATTTAATTTTTTAATACACGAATAATATTTTATATTTTTCTTTTTTAATACTTCAATTAATTCTTTTTCCAATTCATTATATTCGCGCAATTAAATATCACATTCCCTACTTTGAAATTATTCACTAAATTAATCGATTCTCCCATATGATCGAAGTCGCCGTGTGCTGATTGAAGGTTAGTAAGTCGAATTAAACACTTTATTTTCAAAGAACAAAGAATCACCATTATAAGTAGATTCTTTGTTAATTATCTTTTTAATACTTTATTTTTATTTAGTAATGGTTGATATATATAAGTGACAAAATCATCTTGAAGTGTTAAACCTGTATTTAAAATTTTACTATATTTCCCATTTCCTGCTGGTGAAAAACATATACCATAAGTTTTATGTGGTCTATCCAACATTTCATCAAGTTTTTTTGTACACCAAATTTTAAAACAAAAATTATTTCTTTCAATGTTCAAACAACTTACAGAAGCAATAGACCATTCATCATCAGGGTTATAATAACAATCACTATACCAAATTAATTTATTACTATCTTTATAATTTGGTAAAATTTCATCATTAAAATCATAATAATTATTCATAAAACTATCTAGCAAATGATATAATTCCATATCTTCAGTAACATTAATTATAGTATCAGAATAAAAATACCATATGCATTCATCAGAAGAATGATCTATATACATTATTTCATTATTTTTATCATCATAGAAATGTATAGTTTTATTGCTTATAACTTTTTTCATCATGTCACCTCATTGATTTCTATTTATTATATCATACTAATTCATATTCTCTAACTGCAATTCTATCATCTGAGCAATATTCTATAACAAATCTGTTATCTTGTTTACATATGATTATTCCAACTGTATCGTTTTCATCAATAGTTTTTATATTTTTATCAATGTAATTCATATATATCATTATTTGTCCTGTATGTTCTTTCTTTAATTCTGTTACTTTTAGTTCAACTACTACATAACACTTATATTTAATGTTATAAAGAAGTAAGTCAATATAATTATATCTATCAAGTAATTTAATAGGATATTCACTTTTAATAAATGTAAATCCATTTCCTAATTCTTCTAAGAAATTTTCAATATCTTCTAAGATTAATTTTTGTAATACCTTTTCTGAAAATATATCATATTTATTGCTATTTCTAATCATAATTGGATTCTTTACAAAGTCAACTACATTAGACTCAGCATGATTTATTATTTTATTTTTAGTAGATTCCGGTAGTCTTTCATATTCGTTAGATTTTATTTTTTCTCTTAACTGCCTAATTGATAAACTATTTAATTCAGCTATTTTGACATAATATTGAAATTTATTATCATCAAACCAAAGAACTTCACAATAATGACTCCAACTTAATTTGGCAGACACTGTCTGCCATTTTTGAGATACTTTATAAAATCGTCTCATATTTCTTAAATTTCTTTGACTATATCCCGAACCTAATTATTCGGTTAATCTTAATGAATACTCTTTAATGATACTTTCTCCATATTGATTACCTGCTTCAAGTAATAATTTACCAACATTATAGTATGTATTTAAATCACTTTTATTAGTTGAGTAACTTTTAACTTTTCGATTTATTTCATTATCTATTAAATTTTTCTTTATCTCGTTATAATAATTCACGTCTTCTCCTTTCTAAGGCGTACAAGTTTCTATTTTCAGTCTATCTTTCTTTATCTTAAACATAATACTTCCATCTAAATCTGTTCTATATATTTTTGAATTGTTTAAATTATTTAATACTTCTTTATTTGGATGACCATATCTATTATTCTTTCCTACGCTAATAATGGAATATTTCGGATTAATCTCATCTATAAATTTTGGACTACTGCTTGTCTTGCTCCCATGATGGCCAACTTTTAATACATCTATTTCTTGTAAATTATATTTTTCTAACAAATCTTCTTCTACTTCTACTCCTGCATCTCCCATAAATAGAAATTTATAATTGTTAAGTTCTGTATATATAACAGACGAATTATCATTCTCATTATCATATACCCCTGTATTTAGAAACTGTAATTTATACTTATCTATATTTAATTCTTTAATACATGAATAATATGATATTTTCTTCTTTTCTAAAGCATTTATTAATTCTTTTTCTAATTCATTAAACTCGCCACAATTAAATATCACTTTCTCTACTTTAAAATTATTAACTAAATTAACCGCTTCTCCCATATGATCATAATCCCCATGTGCTGATTGTCAATTAGTAAGTCGAATTAAAATGCTTATTGTTCAAAGAAAAAAGAACTATCAATTTGATAATTCTACTTTATTACATTTTATGTGAAGAATTATTTTCTCGTAAATTTAAATTGGTTCTTTCAAAAAAACCAATCGCATTAAGCATATTAATTAATTCAGGATTGTAAGATTCTTTTAGATATTCTTCCATTAGATTGATTAACTCATTTTCGTTATAAACATCTATTATTTTATCATTTAACTGTATTTTTATTAAACCTGTTGAATTATCAATAAACAAAACCGTTAAATCTTCTACCCTACATTTTATCATTGCATAAGAAATCATATTTAACAACTCACTATTGCTTTTTTTTGAAACATTATAGGCAAAAGTATATTTTTTATTTGTTCGTTCAATTTCTTCGGTAGATTTACACTTACTAATTTCTAACAAATAACACAAAAGCAAATAATAAATTCTGTGATGTCCATCAGATTTTATGTAATATTTATTATCTATCATAACAATATTAATAGGAGCTAGTTGCCTAATGTTTTCTATGTTAGAATCAATATTCATTTTCAAAAAACTATTATTTCTCGAAGAGTATGGATTCTGATTAGAATATAATGATTCTAACATTTGTTCTAAAGTTGAATTTTTATCTTCACATAATGTTCCTATTATATCTTTTATACAAATATTTTCAATTTCACTATTTGAATAAATTGTATTTTGGCAAGTTAATGTGTAATCTACATCATTTTCTTTTGCCTTTAAAGTTCCAAAAACATTTGAATTAAAATATTCTTGTAAATTTTCAATGTTACTACCATTATCATACAAAAATTTTTCTATTGTTGAAGAATTTTTATAAATTATATTATTTATATAATTATCCAACAAAATTTTTTTACCATTTACGGTTACGTATCCAATCTCATCAACATGTTTAATTAAAACTGTTGTAACATAATCATATAATGTTATTTGAAAATCAGGCTTTATATTCAAAACCATGTTTTTTTGTTTTTCCGTTAATTTTAATAACAAAGCATTAATATGGTTCATATTATCACATCCTATAATTATTATAACATAATAATCCTTTCTATGGTGTACAAGTTTCTATTTCTAGATTGTTTTTCTTAATTTTAAGCATAACACTTCCATCTATATCAGTTCTATATATTTTTGACTGTTCTAAATTATCTAATACCTCTTTATTTGGATGACCATACTTATTATTTTTACCTACACTTATAATTGAATATTTAGGACTAATTTCATTAATAAATTCTTCACCACTACTTGTTTTACTTCCGTGATGTCCTACTTTTAATACATCTATGTCTGGTAAATTATACTTATTCATTATCTCATTTTCGGTATTAATAGATGCATCTCCCATAAACATAAATTTATAACCATCTATTTCTGTATAAATAACATTTGAATTATCATTTTCATTATCATATTCTTTTGTCTGTAGGAAATACAATTTATTATTATCTATATTTATTTTTTTGATACACGAGTAATAAGATATTTTCTTTTTGTTGAGTACTTTAATTAATTCATTTTCTAAATCATTATATGGCCCACAATTAAAGATTACTTTTTCTACTTTAAAATTATTTACAAGATTAATTGCTTCTCCCATATGGTCGAAGTCGCCATGTGGTGACTATCGTTTATGCATACGGATTTTTAACAAAGAAAAAACACAATTAAAAAAATTAACAGCTAATTTTTTTTAATTGTGCTTATAATTTAATTAGTTATTAAAATGTTATTGATACCTTGCTTTGCTTAACAAATTCCGTATTCATCTCTGCTACTAATCTCGCTTCTCCCCAAGTCAAAAGTGGTTCATTAGCATTTTGTATGTGTTTATTTAATTGACTTAAAACAAAACTTTTGGCATATTCTTCACTATAAGTTTCAATATCAAAAGTATCTCTTTTTATTTTAGTAACACTATCTTTTATATTTTCAATGCATTGATGTAATTCATTATTTAGTTTATTTTCTTCAAAATATTGCATAGCACATATATCAATATCAAGTATACTATCATCTATATTTTCTTTGGAATGTCCAGAACATTTTACAGCTATCTGTCTTATTTGTTCATCACTTAAACTAGGATATCTTTTAGAAATAACACCAATTATTGATTGAACGAATTCATTTATTAGCTTTTCTTTATATTCTTTCAATTCATCAGAATTATCACTATAATTATAAAATGTCCCATTTAAAAATATTTGATCATTTTCATGAACTACACTACTACTGCAATGCTGTAAATGACGCAAGATATTAAATTCTTCAGACTTAATTATTTCGCCACTATAATCATTTTTGTTCATACACTACCTCCTTATTGTGATTATATCACTTTCTGGTTCTTTGTCAAATAGTGTTGGTGAGTAAAATCATCAATAATACTTATTATAGAACCCATTTTCTTGTATTTTTTTACCTTTTTCTAATTCTTTTAGACTTTTCTCTGGTGTAGGTAAATTTTATGGCATAGTTCCTCCTAATCTTTTAATGCTATCTCTTACTTCTTTACCCACTTCGAAATGAACAGAGTTTGCGGTGTATTCTTTATCTACATTATCTCTTTTTAATTTAGCATCTGTTTGAGCAATTCTAAATATATTATCCGCAAGTTCTTCGCTACCCATATTATCTAATATATCTTCCCTGTATCTTAATTTTTTTCTTTTAAATATATCATCTTTATATAATCCTTTATATCCAGCATTATGAAATCTAGCCAAGTCTTTTACTCCACTTTTAACTGCAGTTTTATTTAGATTATAATTTCCACTTTTTACTTGTCTTCTTCTATATATTCTTTTCTCTTCCTCAGTAAGTGAGCAATATTCTTTTTCACTTAACTCTTGCCTTCTAGTTTGAATAGCGAAATAAGTCTGAGCTAGAGCAATTGTCTTCTTTCTCGAATCTCCATTTTGAGCGATTAGATAGCATGCATAACGAGATAACTTATAATCTTTTATTCTAACAGATGCACCATTATGTCTTTTTGACAACTTCCCAACCCTGGGAAAATGTTCATTAACATCATATCCGCTATTTTCACATGCAATTTTTGCATTATCGATTGTGTTAGAAAATCTTTCCCATTTACAATATTCTAGCATTGGCATTAATTCTCTAGCATACCAAAATTCAACTCCTTTATCATCTATATGCTTTATATCTTCAAATACTTTTTCTGTATATTCTTTTATTTCATTCATTTACATTCTCCTTTCTATGGTGCACATGTTTCTATTTTTAATTTATTATTTGTAATTTTAAACATAACGCTTCCATCTTTATCTGTTCTATATATTTTTGATTCTTTTAAATTGTCCAATACACTATCATTTGGATGTCCATACCTGTTGTTTTTGCCGACACTAATAATAGAATATTTTGGATTTATATCATCTATAAAACTTTTACTAGAACTTGTCTTACTTCCATGATGACCTACTTTTAACACATCTATATCTTTAAGATTATATTTCTCTATTAAGTTTTGTTCTACTTCTACTCCAGCATCTCCCATAAATAGAAACTTGTGATTATTTAATTTAGTATAAATAACACTTGAGTTATCATTTTCATTTCCATAATTACCATTATTTAGAAAATATAATTTATTACCATCTATATTTAATTCTTTAATGCAACTATAATATGGTATTTTCTTATTATCTAAAACTTTTATTAACTCTTGTTCTAAATCATTAAACTCACCACAATTAAAGATTACTTT
>JAQXRJ010000074.1 GCA_029218465.1 bacterium
TCATCAATTATATTATTTATTATTTTAATAGGAATTATATTTCATATTAACAGGAAAATAAGTAAGTCTAATTTTATAACAGTGATACTAACTTTTGTTTTTTCTTTTTCATTTAATGTATTTGTTACCGCAAGAGCACAATTATTTAGTTATATTTTATTTTTATTACAATTTTTATTTATAGAAAATTTTTTAGAAAGTGGAAAGAAAAAATACCTATTGGGATTATTGCTAATATCGCTTATATTGTGCAATGTACATGTAGCTGTTTGGCCATTTTACTATATTCTTTATTTGCCTTACATAGCTGAATATTTATTTTCAATCATATATAAAAAAATTAATTTAAAAAAGGATAATAAGCTAAGAAAATTTATAGATAGTAGATTTGAGTTTGAAGAAAATAAAAATGTTAAATATTTATTATTTATAATAACAATTAGTTTTCTAACAGGATTATTAACTCCAATAGGCACTACTCCATATACATATTTAATTAAAACGATGCTAGGTAATTCTCAAAAATATATAATGGAACATCAAATGATATCAGGTGGAGAATTAATATTTGTAATAACAACATTAATAGGAATGCTCTTCTTTCTCATAACTTCTAAGACAAAATTAAGAGATATATTTTTAATGCTTGGATTATCAATCATGGCTATATCGTCGATAAGACATTCATCACTTTTGTCAATGTTTAGTATATTATTTTTATCTAGATCTTTAAAAAAATTATTTGAAAAATACTCATTAAATATAGAAGAATGGTTTGAAAAAATAACAAAGAAAAAATCATTTTTGATATTGTTTGGATTATGTATCGTTGCAACTTCAATATTTATGTTTAATGAAAATTTGAAAGAGGAATATGTTGATCTAACACTATATCCATCTGATGCAGTAAAATATATAAAAGAAAATATTGAAACAGATGAAATGAGACTATACAATCAATACAATTTTGGCAGTTATTTATTGTTTAATGATATATCTGTGTTCATTGATTCTAGGGCAGACTTATATACAAAACAATTTAGTGGATTTAAATATGATATATTAGACGATTATTTTAATTCAAAGAATATAGAAGATTATGAAAAAATATTTAATTTTTATAAAATTACACATATTTTGGTTTATAATAAATCTGAATTAAACTATATAATATCAACAAATAATAAATATAAGGTTTTATATTTTGATGATTATTTTGTTTTATATGAAATAATTAAAAATAATTAAAATTGTAAAGTATTGACGAATTTATATACAATACTTTTTTTTGTGTTATAATTATATTAGAAATATGGAGAGTGATAAAATGATAAAGGTTGCAATAAATGGATTTGGAAGAATTGGAAGATTAGTTTTTAGAATAATGGAAGAAGATAAAGATTTTGAAGTCGTTGCGATAAACGATTTGACAGATGCTGAACAGCTTGCATATTTACTTAAATATGATACTAATCATAGAAGATATAATACTGAAAATATAGGATATGAAGATAATTCCTTGATTGTAAATGATAGAAAAATTAAGGTTTATTCAGAAACAGAACCATCTAACCTTCCTTGGAATGATTTAGGAATAGATGTTGTTTATGAATGTACCGGAAGATTCACTGATAAAGAAAAGGCATATGATCATATTAAAGCAGGAGCAAAAAAAGTAATAATATCTGCACCAGCTAAGGGAGATTTAAAAACAATTGTATATAACGTTAACGATAATATTTTAGATGGTACAGAAAAGGTTATATCAAGTGCATCATGTACAACAAACTGTCTAGCACCAGTATTAAATTTAATTAATAATGAATTTGGAATTAATAAGGGCTTTATGACCACAGTACATGCATACACAAATGATCAAGCGACACTTGATATTTCCCATAAAAAAGGAATTTATTCACGTCGTGGAAGAGCGGCGGCAGCAAATATTATTCCGTCATCAACTGGCGCAGCAAGTGCAATAGGAGAAGTTATTCCAAGCCTTTCTGGAAAACTAAAAGGAACAGCAATGAGAGTGCCTGTTCCAACTGGCTCAGTAATAGATTTAGTGCTAGAACTAAATAAAAATGTAACAGTAGATGAAATAAATAAAGTATTTATAGACAATCAAAATGAAACAGTTATGTTTACTATGGATCCAATAGTATCTAGTGATATAATAGGAATGTCATGTGGTGCATTAGTAGATGGATTATCTACTGAGGTATTAGAAACAGAAGGGAAACAACTTATCAAAATTGTTGCATGGTATGATAACGAATATGGTTATTCTTCGCAAATGGTGAGAACAGCGAAAAAATTATTTTAGGTGATGTATGAAAAAAAGTATAAAAGATTTCGATTTAAATAATAAAAAAGTAATTATTAGATGTGATTTCAATGTCCCTATAATCAATGAAGAGATATCTGATGACAATAGAATAATTGAAAGTTTGAAAACAATTAAATATGCAATAGATAACAATGCTAAAGTTATATTAATGTCCCATTTATCAAAAATAAATTCAGAGGAAGATAAAAAAAATAAAAGTTTAGGCATAGTAAGAGATAAATTAAATAATCTATTAGGAAAAAATATATTGTTTTCAAAAGACACAAGAGGAGCTAAACTCGAAAGAATAATTAATAACATGAAAAACAAAGATGTATTGTTAATTGAAAATACAAGATTTGAAGATTATCCTGAGAATAGAGAAAGCTCTAACGATGAAGAATTAAGTAAGTATTGGGCAAGTTTAGGAGATATTTTTATAAATGATGCATTTGGAACACTTCATAGAGCACATGCTTCAAATTATGGAATTGGAACTTATTTGCCAAATGGAATTGGCTTTCTTGTTGAAGAAGAATTAAAAAAATTATCTGTATTAGATAATCCAGATAAACCATATGTAGTAATCCTAGGTGGAGCAAAAATAAAAGATAAAATTAAATTAATAGAAAAGTTAATAAAAAAGGCGGATAAAATTTTGATAGGTGGGGGAATGGCGTATACATTTCTTAAAGCTCAAGGATACAATATAGGAAATTCAATATGTGATGATGATTCAATTGCATTTTCAAAAAAAATGATTGATAAATATAGTCAAAAAATAGTATTGCCAGTAGATAACAAAGTAACAAAAAAGTTTGAAGATACTGAAGAAAATATTATTGTTAATTCTGATTGCATACCTGATGGATATATGGGACTTGATATTGGACCTAAGACAATAAAAATATTTGAAAATGAATTAAAAAAAGCGAAAACTGTTTTTTGGAATGGTACTTTAGGGTACTCAGAATTTAACAATTATTCACAAGGAACAAAAGAAATATTAGATTATCTATCAAAATTAGGTATTATTACAATATTAGGTGGGGGAGATACTGTATCAGCATCTAATAAGTTCGGATACAAAGATAAGTTTACACATGAATCTACCGGGGGTGGTGCTACATTGAAACTAATAGCTGGGGAAAAAATGCCATCATTAGAAATAATAGATGAATTAGAAAGTTAAAATATGAAAAAAGTAAAAAAACATTCATTAATCCTAATATTAATAACTTTGCTAATTTTATTTCTTGTATTAAAAAATGATTTTAATGGTATTGTAAAATTGATGTTTAAGATTAGTTTTTTTTGGTTTGGAGTATCAGCTCTTATAATGATGGTATATTGGTTACTAAAAACCTTTTCATTGTTATTAATCGTGAAAAAATATTCGAATAAAATAAAATTTATTGATTTATTTAAGCAAACATTAATTACTCAATTTTTTAATGGAGTAACTCCCTTTTCAACGGGAGGACAGCCTATGGAAATTTATATGCTTACAAAAAATGGATTATCATTACCATTAGCAACCAACGTGATAATGCAAAATTTTATTGCATATCAGATTGTGCTTATTTTATATGGAATATTTGCAATAATTATAAATTATAAATATAATCTGTTTGTATCAATATCAATAATGAAAAAATTTGTATTTTTAGGTTTTTTAATAAATACATTTGTATGTGTAGGTTTATTTATATTATCATTTTCTAAAAAGATAAGTAATTGTATTTTAAATGTAGCTTCTAAAATAGGGTTTAAATTGGGATTAATAAAAAACAAAAACAAATTTATACAAAAAAATTCAAATATATTAGAAGAATTTCATAAAAGTGCAAAATTATTTATAAACAATAAAGGACTTTTTTTAAAGGAAATTTTTTTGAATATTATTTCACTTACTTTATACTATTCAATACCGTTTTTTTTAATGATTTCGCTGTTTGGCAAGTCAAATATTAGCATATTAACAACAATAGTATCTTCTGCATATATTCTTTTAATTGGTTCGTTTGTTCCTATTCCAGGTGGTACAGGTGGCATAGAATATGGATTTATAAAGTTTTTTGGTTGTTTTATAGTTGAACCGTCTTTATCTGCACTATTACTAATTTGGAGATTTATAACATATTATCTTGGAATTATTATAGGAGCTATATCATTTACTTTTTATAAAGGAGGAGAAAAATGAGAATTGGATTATTTACAGACACTTATCCTCCATATATAAATGGAGTATCTACAAGTGTTTTTTCTCTAAAACAAGCACTTGAAAAAGCGGGTCATCAAGTTTTTTTAGTAACTGTGAATCCTGATAATATGAAATATAAATATGAAGAAAATGGGAAGATAATAAAATTGCCAGGAGTTCCAGTTAGAATTTATGATTATAGATTAACTGGTATTTACCCAATAAGAGTAATAAACAAAATAAAAAAGTGGAAATTAGATGTAATACATTCCCATACAGAATTTGGTGTTGGAACGTTTGCAAGACTTATTGCAAAACAGTTAAATATTCCACTTGTTCATACATATCATACAATGTATGAGGACTATGTTCATTACATAACAAAAGGATATTTTAAAAAATCAAGTAAGAAATTGGTTGAATATTTAACTAAATTTTATTGTGATACCACTGCAAATGAATTGATTGTTCCAACAAAAAAAACTTGGGATTTGTTTAAAGAAAAATATAAAATGAATAAAAATATATACATAATACCTAGTGGAATGAATTTAGAAAGATTTTACAAAGAAAAAATAAATGCTGAAGAACTAAAAACAATAAGAAAAAAAATAAATGTAAATAAATCCGATTTTATACTATTATTTGTAGGTAGGATTGGAAAAGAAAAAAACATAGAGTTTTTGTTAGATTGTCATAAAGATTTAAAGAAGACTATTCATAACCTTAAACTAATAATTGTTGGTGATGGACCTGAAAAAGAAGAAATTGAAAACAAAGTAAAAAAGGATAAGCTTGATGGCGTAATATTTACTGGAATGGTTCCTTGGAATCAAATCCAAAATTATTATGCATTATCAGACATATTTGTAACAGCATCAACAACAGAAACGCAAGGATTGACAGTTATTGAAGCAATGGCCGCGGGTACAGTTCCAGTATGTATAAATGATGATAGCTTTAAGTTAACGGTAATCGATGACTTAAATGGAAGAATTTTTAAAAATAAAAAAGAATATAAAAATATAATAACTGATTTATATTTAGATAGAGATAAATTAAATAAATTATCAAACCAAGCAAGCATTAATGCTGAGTTGCACAGTTCAAGGCATTATGCAGATTCTGTTCTTCTAGTATATAAAAATGCAATAAATAATAAAAAAAATAAGACTAATTTCATAAAAAAATTATTTAGTACCAATAAAAACAATTAAATTCGACAAAACCTTTTAAAAACAGACAAAAAAATCTCTTTAAATAATGATTTTTTTGTAGTATAATATCGATATAGTAGTAAGAAAGGATAAATAAATGGACAATATTAGAATACTTATGATCGATGACAATGTCGAACTTGTTAAAATGGTAAAGGAGTATTTTAGTAGTAAAGAAAATATTAATGTAGTACTTACGGCTTATGACGGAATTAAAGGATTTAATTTAATTAAAGAACATCAAGATGAATATGATATTATAATACTAGATCTTGTAATGCCTAGAAAAGATGGAGTATCAGTGTTAGAAGAAATGAGACAAAACAACATTGATAAGAAAGTAGTTGTACTAACTTCGTATAATACACCTGACATGATAAAAAAAGTATCAGAGTTAGGCGTGAGTTATTATATTTTAAAACCTTTTGAACTAGTTGAATTGAAAAAAAGAGTTCTAGAATGTATGAATGCTAAAAGAATAATTAACAAATCTATTGATATATATAAAAGCAATTTGCAAATATCTATTACAAAAATATTACATGAATTAGGTGTTCCTTCACATATAAAAGGATATCAATATATTAGAGAGGGAATACAAATAATTTATGAAAATCCTGATGTTATAGGAGGGATAACAAAGGAATTATATCCAGATATAGCAACAAAATATGAAACTACAGTTTCTAGGGTTGAACGAGCAATACGACACGCAATTGAAGTAAGTTGGAATAGAGGGAACTGGGACTTAATGGAAGAAATATTTGGTCATAGTGTAGATATTGATAAAGCAAAGCCAACAAATTCAGAATTTATAGTTACAGTTGCTGATAAATTAAGATTAGAATTTAGAATGGCAAAAGAGTAAATGTTAATATGAAACCTGTTTCTATCTTCAAGAAATGGGTTTTTAAAGTTAGTAACTGCAAGTCTGAATCTTTTTAATTGATAGTCTTTAATCAAAAAATATTATATCTTAAAGCCTCTATCATACATTGCTCATTAACAATAGCTTTATTTGAAGATTTTTTAGTAAATTGTAAATTTGATAATTTTAAATATGAATATAATCACAAAAAGAATCTTCAAAGATCAGTGAGTATTATTAATACACATCATCAATAGACTATGAGTGATAACCAATTAAATAATATTTCATTTCAATAGTTGTAAAAAAATTTATCAGTAGCATATACGACGGGAATATGTCAAACATAACTATATCTACAATTGACATTTATATAAAAAACTTAATTATCATTATTATTACAAAATAAAAAATGTTTATTATAAAAACTTGAATTATTGTTTTGATAATTATATGTATTTACAATATTTTTTAATCATTTTTAAATAATAATATACTAATATCAAAACAACTAATATATATATATAATTCCAACTAAAATTTTATAATTTTTCATAACTCATTTTTTGCATAGTATTTTATCAATTATAATTGTTTATTTATGTATTTGGTTTTATTGTAATTCTTAATGTAGAATTATAATAAAATATTTTCTTTGATATTTGCATTTTATTTTATTTGTTATGTATAATGATACGATTTTAAATCTATTCAAAAATTGATATTTTAAGTTCACTAAAATAAATGATCTTAAAGTATCAGTTTTTGTTAATCATTATTATATAATAATATCAAATTCAACAAAATTGATTATATAGTCAAAAGTGTTTTTTAATACGACATATTATTTAAAAAAATACTATGTGTATTTTTATTAATAATATACTTTTAATAAAAATATTGTGCCATTTACATAATATTGACACAATATTCAAATGGATTTATAATTTAAGTGTAGTTATAGTGTTATAGGAGGTCATTTTATGAAACGAAAAATAGAACAACATCTTATTAATTGGAAAAACAACATAAATAGAAAACCTATGGTATTATATGGTAATAAACAGGTTGGAAAAACATATTCCGCATTAAAATTTGGAGAAGAACATTATAAAAACACAGTTTACTTTAATGCTGATAACAATTTTGAACTATATAAAATATTTAAAAAAGAAAGAACAATAGATAGAATAATTTCAAGACTAGAAATCATTTCAAACGAAACTATATCTGAGGAAGACACATTAATAATATTTGATAATCTTAATGATAATGATATCGTATCAGGAATTAAGTTATTTGGTAGAAACAAAAATAATTATCATATTATACTAATAACTTCATTAAAAGAAAATCTTAAAAGTTTTAAGGGAGAAGAATTACAATATAGAATGATGTCAAGTTTAGATTTTGAAGAATATTTAATGGCTACAAATAATGAACAATTAATTGAATTTATAAAATCATCATTTAAAAACAATGAACCCATGCCATTTCATTCTGTAGCGCTTGAATACTTTGAAAACTATTTAATTACAGGAGGAATGCCAGAAGCAGTAGATTTAAGCTTAAGAGATAAAAATTCTTTATTATTAAATTCTGTTTATAATAAAATCTTAGATAGTTATAAAAAAGAAATAAGTTATCAAAATAATCTTATTGATATTACAAGAAGTATAGAAGTAATAGATAGTATCCCATTTCAATTGCAAAAGGCAAATAAAAAATTTCAATATGGATTAATAAAAACAGGAGGAAGAAGCAAAGAATACGAAGAATCTATAAATTTTTTATATAATAACGGATTTGTATATAGAAGCAATAAAATATCTGAAGTAAAAGTTCCGCTTAGTTCTGTTAAGGATAAAGATAATTTTAAACTTTATCTAAATGATACAGGTCTATTATATAGTCAGTTGTTTTTAAATAAAATTAAATTTTTATCAAATGATAACATAAAAAACATTATATTAGAAAATGAAATAGCAATAGCACTTATAAATGCCGGATTTCCTCTTTATTATTATCAATCAGAAGGAAAAGCTGAAGTTACATTTGTTATTCAAACAAGGATCGGAAAAATAATACCAATAGAATTAGCAAATAAGAATTTATCAAAAGCAAAAGCATTAAGATTGTTTATGAATAAGTTTAATATAAAAGAGGCAATAAGAATTACAAATGATAATTTTAGTATAAAAAATGGAATTAGATATGTGCCTGTATATGCTTTATCATGCTTGAAAGATCTTTTATAGAGGTGAAATATGGAGACAATAGTATTATGTATATTAGATGGTGTGGGGTTAAGAAACGAAAAATTTGGTAATGCATTTAAACAAGCACGAACACCATTTATTGACTATTTATGGAATAAATATCCACATTGTAAATTAGAAGCAAGCGGAGAATTTGTGGGTTTGCCAAAAGGGATTATTGGTAATAGCGAGGTTGGACACACAAATATAGGTGCAGGAAGAATAATATATCAACCTTCAGAACTAATTAATAATGATATTAAAAAAGGGTTATTCTATAAAAATAAAAATCTAAATAGATTTTTAACTGATGTTAAGAAAAATGATGCTACATTACATTTGATTGGATTAATGAGTGATGCAGGTGTTCACTCAATTATAGATCATTTATTCAGCATACTTGATTTAATAAAAGAATATGGTTTAAAAAAGGTGTATATACATGGAATAAGCGATGGAAGAGATACTCCAACTACATCAGGCATAAACTATTTTAAACAGTTGCAAAAAAAGCTTGACGAATTAGGAGTCGGTATTATTTCTACTGTTAGTGGAAGATTTTATGCAATGGATAGGGATAATAGATGGGAAAGAGTAAAGCTTTCATATGATTGTTTAACAAAAGGAATAGGAAAAAAATATGATAATTATATCAATTTATTTAATGATAATTATATGAATAATATAACTGATGAATTTATTGCGCCAAGTATTATAGATGAAAAGGGTATAATCAAAGATGGAGACTATGTTATAGATTTTAATTTTAGACCAGATAGATTAAGGGAATTATTGAGTGCATTAACAAATAAAAACTTTATCGAATTTAAAGAATGTAATACAAAAGTTGATTTGTTAACTATGATGCCAGTATCGAAAGATGTTATATGCAATAATATATATAAGAAAGACGAAGTTGTAAATTCATTAGGAATATATATTAGTAATTTAGGTAAAAAACAATTGAGAATAGCAGAAACAGAAAAATATGCTCATGTTACATATTTCTTTGATGGTGGTAGGGAATTACAATTAAATGGCTGTAAAAGAATTCTAGTTCCTTCTCCAAAAGTAGAAACATATGATTTAAGTCCAAATATGAGATGCAAAGAAATAACTGATAAAACAATTAAGGAAATAGAAAAAAGTGAATATGATTTAATAATATTAAATTATGCAAACGGGGATATGCTGGGACATACAGGCAATATTGAAAAAACTATTGAAAGCTTAGAAACATTAGATAAATGCATAGAACAATTGTATAGTAAAGTAATGGAAAACAAAGGAATATTAATTCTAACGGCAGATCATGGTAATTGTGAATATATGCTTGATAATAATGGAAACAAAGTAACATCTCATACAACTAATAAGGTACCCTTTATAATATGTAAAGATAATTTAGAATTAATTGATGGTAAGCTATCAGACATTGCGCCAACAATTCTAAAAATTATGGACTTAAAAATTCCAAAAGAAATGACAGGAGATGTTTTAATAAAATAGTTAGAAATGTTTAATTATAAAGACATAATTATAAATTAATTATTGTATTCTGTACTTTTAAAAATGACTAATTGACTTAATAAATATAATATTTTAAAATATATTATAGGAAAGGAGTTAATATGAAAATAATAATATTAATAGTGATAATATTAGTTCTACTATCATCATTAAAGCAAATAAATGAATATGAAAGAGGAGTAAAATTTACTTGTGGAAGATTTACATCAATCATGAAGCCAGGCTGGAAACTTGTATTACCTATATTTCAATCATACAAAAAGGTTGATATACGTACTAAAGCAGTTGATGTTCCATCACAAGAAGCAATTACAAAAGATAATGTATCAGTAAAAATAAATGCTGTAATATACTATAAAATATTTGATGCCTCAAAAGCGGTTTTAGCAGTAGAAAATTATTATTACGCAGTTGGCCAATTGGCTCAAACCACAATGAGAAATATAGTTGGTTCAGTATCTTTGGATGAACTTTTAGTTGAAAGAGACAAAATTTCACAAGAAATATGTTCAATTATTGATGAACTAACAGATCCATGGGGTGTTAAAGTTGAAAATGTTGAATTAAAGGATATCTCTCTTCCCGATGAAATGCAAAGAGTTATTGCAAAGGTTGCAGAAGCAGAAAGAGAAAAAATGGCAGTAATAAAAAAGGCTGAAGGAGAAGTTGAAGCTTCAAGAAATTTAGCAATTGCAGCTGAAACTATGAGCAAAACACCAGGAGCATTACATTTAAGAACTTTATCAACAATTAATGATATTTCTTCAGATCAGTCAAATACAATTGTCTTTGCAATTCCTTTGGAAATTTTAAGTGGATATGGAAAAAAAGATGATATTTCATTAAAGACTATTGAAAAAATTATTAATAAAGAGAAATAAGAGTTACATTTATAAATGTTATTATTAAAAATAAATAATAAATAAATGAAATATAAGGAATGATTTAGATCATTCTTTTATAATGTAATAAATTAAGAATATATAAGTATATTATCTATAAAACATAATCATTTATTTAAATAAAATGATAAAAATGCTTGAAAAATTATAAGTGCTTTAAGCATTGTTTATAAACAACTAATATGTATTAACTATAAATAATACTTTTTATAGTATGATTTTAACTTTAAAAAAATAAGAAAATATGATACAATTAAGGAGAAAGAGGAATGTATGAAAAGATTATTTATAGGAGAAAAATTAATAATACATAGTTATAAACACGACGGAAAGATACACAGAGCATGGGATGAGGCAGTATTATTAGAAGAAAATGAGAATTACTTGGTTTTTGGAAATTATAAAACTAAGGTTACAGAATCAGACGGTAGAACATGGAAAACAAAAGAACCAGCTATATTATTTTTTTTTAAAGATAAGTGGTATAATGTAATAGGACAAATAAAAAAAGATGGAATATATTATTATTGCAATATAGCCTCACCATTTATAATAGAAAACAGTACAGTAAAATATATTGATTATGATCTCGATTTAAGAGTTTTTCCAGATGGATCTTTTAAGGTGCTAGATAGGGGAGAATATAAATATCATAAAAATATTATGAAATATTCAAATGAATTAGACAAAATCTTAAAAGATCAATTAACGGATTTAATCGACAAAGCAAGAAATAGAAAAGATCCATTTAATAAAGAAAAAATAATAAAATATAATGAAAAATACAATAAAATTACTACTGCAAATCAAAAGTAGTAATTATTTTTTAAAAAAATAATAAAATAAATAGAAAAGTTATTGACAATA
>JAQXRJ010000075.1 GCA_029218465.1 bacterium
GCAAAGGCTTTGACTTACATGCCCTCTCTTCTGTTCAAGTTTGCAATACATTTTCTGAAGACTCTTGACTACTTCAATCTTCTCCCCAAGTTTCTTACCCGCGTGAGCCCGTTCCATTGCTCGTATTTTATCACATCAATGGGTTCTTTGGGTATTCCCCCGATTTATCACCATCTTTATGACTTCGGAACCTGCCCCATATTTTTCTCGTTCGGAACGAAGCGCCGTGCCATTGAGCTTGACGCAGAGGGCGGAGTTCACAAAAAGTCTTACATCGACTTCACGTTTGTCCTCGACGAGCGCATATGCGACGGCTATTACTACGCATCCGCGCTCCGCATGTTCAAGAACATTCTGAAAAATCCCTGGCAGCTTGATGAAGCCCCCGAAATTATCACAGAGGATATAAGGTAAAAATTCCGGATTAAAGCGGGACGTAAATTTTTGTTTGTCCTTGACATAATACCTATTTTGTGATATCATATCTTGTAGCTATGTTTGTAATCTATTTTTTTGAACCTTGATTGGAGTAGTTCTATGGAAACCAAGAGAAACGTTAAATACTTCATCGCTCCGCCCGTCTCCATCCCCGCAATCGTCGGGTGGGTTATCGCGGCGATCGGTGTGATCTTCATGATTATCGGCCAAGACCTTATGTTCGCAGGCGTGATTGTTGCCATAGCGGGACTTGCGGTTATCGTCATCTCCTCCGGCGGCAAGTCCACCGACACCGATATTGAATTCCAGATCTCCGAGCGCACAAAGGATCTTCAGGAACAGTCGGAGAAGAAGTTTGAAGTATACGAAAAGAGCTTCCTTAAAATGCTCAAGCCCGTCAACCTCCGCGGCTACGACTTTGAAGCAAAAGAAGAGCCGTTCTATTACAAGAAGGGCTCCGACGGCGTTAACCGCACTAACTACTTCATGGGTATGAACCTGATATTCACAAATGAAAAGATGTTTGCCTACGGACGCCGTTTCTCCCTTATTGACGAGTCCGTTGACAGCGTTATCGCAAATACATTTTATTTCAACGAGCTCGAAAAAGCAGAGCTTGAAGAAAAGACCTTTACATACAAACACAAGAGCCGTGACGTAAATATCAAGTATTACGTCTTCAAAATCGTCAAAGAGGACGGCAGCAATGCCGTTGAAATGTGCGTTGACTACGGCGCGGATATCGACAAGTATGTCGACAAGATCTCCCGTGCTATCGTGACACGCAAAAAAGAGCTCGCAAAGAGGGCTGAGGAAGCGGCTGAACGCCGTGCGGCATTCAGGGCACAGGTTGAAGCTGAGAAAGCAGCCATCGAGCGCGGCGAAATGCTCGCAGACGAATAATTGAAAAGCAAAAGACGCAGTTTGTTTAGGCTGCGTCTTTTTTGTTTTATTCAATGCGCCATTGCAGGGCGATTTTCCTTGCGGAAAACGACACACGTCCTTTTGACAAAAGTCAGTCTATCTCAAACAGTCTGCCGAGATAGTCATACGGAACGAATTCGCATGATTCGATAAGCGCGATTATCTCATCCTTTGTTGCCTTGCGCTTGTCCACCGTCTCGCCCGCCTGAAGTCTGACCTTGTCAAGGTCGAATTCCTCTCTGAACAACCAGATATCGCCGAAATAGTTGTCCCCGTCAGCGTGAATAACGACGCTTCCGTTTGCGGGATCAAGCTTCAGTCCGGTTTCCTCGCGCACCTCGCGCAGCGCCGCCGTCAGGCTGTCCTCCCCGGCGAGAGCCGAGCCGCCCGTACATTCCCACGACAGCGGGAACATCTTGTCAGGTGCGCGCTTCGTGAGAAGATACTCGCCGTTTTTGTTTCTTATCCAAACGTGTACAACAATGTGATAGTCGCCGTCCTTCATGGAATCCCCGCGCCTCTGCAAACGACCGACCTGCCGTCGATCCTTATCGTATACGTCCCACATTTCGTCGTTCTCGCCCTTCGCCGCTCCCTCTGCGTTCGGCTTGTCGCAGATACGGACCGTGCATCCCTCAAATCCCGCAGGGACGGGGCTGCCGTACTTACACGCAATGCTGCCTGTCAGCTCAATCTCCACGGTATTCTCACCGCTGTGCAGATAATTCGTTATGTCAGTCTCATACGGCTTGAATATGAGACGCGTGGCATCCTTTCCGTTCACTCTGATATCGGCGATCTCGTCGATCTTAGTGAACGAGAGGATCGCGTGGCGTCCGACCTCGGGCTTGAAATCAAACGTCATCCTGCCCTCTCCGAGCGATACGATCTCGGACAGAACGATCTTCTCCGGCTCTTCGAGAACCGGAAGCGCCGACGGGTCCATTCCGATGATCTTGGACTCGTGGGCTCCCACATTAACCGGATACGCGAACCCTGAGTCGTGAAGAGAGGCGGATATCGGACTTGCCGTGCCTGTGAAGGGATCAAAGACCTCGGCTTTTGCGGCAATATCCGTGACCAGTCTGCCCTCGATCTTTTCGTTGCCTTCGTTTATCATTACAAAGAAAGGACATCCGCTCTTCGTATAGT
>JAQXRJ010000076.1 GCA_029218465.1 bacterium
CGGACTATGTGGACGAGACCGTGTCCATGAAGGTTGTGCGCATTATCCAGGGGTATGTGAACGTAGTCAATAAGATGGTGTGGCGGAAGGGATAAACAATGCAGGCATTACAGCGTGGAATCATTGATCTGGTCAAGGCCTGTCTGACAAAGGAAAAAGCGGAGATCAAGCCGGATTTCGATTGGGAAGCAGCATATGAGATCGGGCGCAAACACGATATCATCCCGATGCTCTACTATGGCGTGGCGGAATCGGGGATTCAGCCCCCGGAAGAAATTCAACAGAAGCTACGGCTGATGACGATTAGGTGTACTGTCCTTGACAGAAACCAGCGGGCTGAAATCGAGAAGATCGAGCGGAGCTTTGAAGAGCGGGGGATTGATTATCTGCCGCTCAAGGGTGTGGCCATGAAGTCCCGTTACCCACGCTCGGAAATGCGAACGATGGGTGATGCCGACATCCTGATTCGGGAAGAACAGTATGCGGATATTCGGATTATCATGGGCGAACTGGGCTTCAATGAAATTTTGGAAAGCGACCATGAGCTGGTCTGGGACAAGCCTGGCATGCTGCACCTGGAGCTGCATAAACGGCTGATTCCGTCCTACAACAAGGATTACTACGCCTACTACGGCGACGGCTGGAAGCTAACACAGAAAACGGAGAGTACCCGGTATGCGATGCGTGCCGAGGAGGAGTTCATCTACCTGTTCACACACTATGCGAAGCATTACCGTAACGGTGGTGTCGGAATCCGGCAGATGGCAGATTTGTTCGTGTTTCTGCGGTCATATACGGAGTTGCATTTCCAGTATGTTGAAACCGAACTGGGAAAGCTAAGCCTGGATGCATTTTATAGAAACACAAGGGAGACACTTTCGGTCTGGTTTGAAAACGGTACAAACACCGACATGACGGATTTCATCACAGACAAGATATTCTCTAGCGGTTCATTTGGCATAGATGAAGATCATGTGTTTGCAAGCGGTGTCAGAGATGCGACATATTTGAAACCAGAACAGGTAAAGTGGCATAAGAGGGTTCGATTGATCTTCCCATCTGCCAAGGCGTTGTCTCAGAATTACCCGATACTGAAAAGATGTAAGCTGTTACTGCCCTTGATCTGGGTGCACCGATGGGTAGTAGTGCTACTGTTCAAGCGGGGCAAAATCCGGTATAACTTCGACAAGATCAACACCCTGACTGCTGAAAACATTCAGGAATATCAAGCTGAACTGAATTATGTGGGGCTGAATTTTAACTATAATGCGAAAAAGTAAACTCCTGTGCTGGTGTGTATGTAACCAGCATTGGTTCAACTCACATCAGTCATTGGCTTCCAAATTCTAATGGTACTATTAAGCAATGCGAACGAAAACAGCATATACGCTTGAAAAGCTGCTAATTGCATGACTAACCGTGTACTTGACGGCAAAGAAAGAAAAATGATGAGCAAAGGCTACACCGTTCAGAAAGCCCAGGCCTCAGCTGTGAAGCTCCTGATCCTCCGCCCGACATCATCGGCAAAGGACAGCGCCCATACCCCGGGCATTCTGTGGATTCATGGCGGCGGGTATGCGACGGGAATGGCCGGGATGATCTACATGTCCAGAGCGCTGAATATGGTGCGGAAATACGGCGCGGTGGTTATCTCCCCGGAGTATCGTTTGGCCGGAAAAGCCCCCTATTCCGCCGCGCTGGAGGATTGCTATACGGCGCTTCTGTACCTGAAGAACCACGCGGCGGAGCTGGACTGCAATGAGAACCAGATCATGGTGGGCGGAGAAAGCGCGGGCGGCGGCTTGACCGCTGCGCTGTGCATGTATGCCCGGGACAAAGGCGAGGTGCATATCGCCTTCCAGATGCCCCTGTACCCCATGCTGGATGACCGGGACACGGCCTCCTCCCGGGACAATCACGGCATTTCCTGGAACACGAAGCGCAATCACGCGGCGTGGAAGCTGTACCTTTCCAAGGTGACCGGGGAGATACCGCCCTATGCTGCTCCTGCACGGCAGACGGATTATGCGAACCTGCCGCCAGCGTACACCTTCGTTGGCGACAAAGAGCCGTTCTACTGTGAAACCATGGCGTATATCGAGAACCTGAAAAAGGTCGGGGTGCCTGCCCAGGTGGATGTGTACCCCAGCGGATTCCACGCCTTTGATATGCTGCTGCCGTTCCGGAAAATCAGCAAGCAGGCGATTGCAGCCTTTGAAAAGCAGTACCTGTATGCGCAGGAGCACTACTACGCGAAACAGGAAATGCTGTGAATAACCGCATAGATGAAGGAGCAGTCATTGAGTCAAACGAGGTAGATTGACATGGAAAAGAAACGAGGCAGACCGCCCAAGAAAGCCTATGCAGGGACCTGCCTGACCCACGAGCTGCTGGAAACCGTATCCTCAGTCTACGCAGAAAAGCAGGAAATCAAGGCAACCGCCCTCGCGCTGGAGTTTCCACCACACAAGGTCAAGAAGCTGCTGATTACCCACGGGGATATTCACTACCCAGAAACAGACCAAATCATCGAAATGCAACAGCAGGGCATGAGCCTCTCCGAGATTGCAAAGCGGATGGGCATGAGCACTAAGACCGTCAATACCTACCTCCCGTACAGCAAGGTTGTCTACAAGCTGGATGACATCAGCCAGAACGCCGAGCGCGTGAAGAAATACCAGCAGCGGAAGAAGGCAACGGATAGGCTGCGCACGGAGATGAACGATGATGCACTGTGGGATTGCGTGGTCGCTTTCGAGGGC
>JAQXRJ010000077.1 GCA_029218465.1 bacterium
AAAATTAATGCTCCTAAAGACAAACTTGATAATGCTAAGAAAAATTTAAATGAAAAAGTTTTTAGAAAAGGTGTTAAAAGTGCAGTAAATACAGTTGCACCTGGAGCAGGTGTTGCAGCCGAAAAACTTTTGGATGTAGGAAAAGGAAAAGAAGCAGTAGATGCTGCAAGAAATGCTAGTAATCCTGTTTCTGGATTGAGAGCTGGTGCTGAAAAACTTGTTAAAGTTGCTGTTCAACAACAAGTTGTTAAAAAGGCTCTTGTTACAATTATTCCTGTTATAGTATCTTTAATAATAGTTGCTATCATTATTATTGGTCCTATATCTAAATTTGCTGATGCGTTTTCTTTCTTTTCAAATGGATCTTTTGGAGATGTTAGTGAATTAGATAAAGATTATCAATCTTTTTATGAAAATATTGAAAAATATGGTGGAACCAACAAACAAATGGTAGTTGCCGTACTTACTGCTTATAAAGACAATGATGAATATATTGATGAAGAAGCAAATAATTCATTTGTAGATTCATGTACTGATGATGAAATTGAGAATGGAGATTGTTTTCCTGAGGTTGAGGATAATATAACTAAATTTTCAAAATCAAAGATGAAAAGATATATAAAGAGGGTTGCAAATCAAATAGATAAATCAACAAATGGGATTGATGAAGGAGATTATGAAGATAGAAGTACAGGCAGTGATTTTTTTTGGTGGCTATACGATGATTTTGTTGATGACTATTATTCGGAATATTTAAATAAAAGTTCTGATTATTATCTTGAAAAGAAAAAAGAAATAATAGAATATATATATTTGCTTTATAAAGATTTAAAAGATCAGGGTTTTCAAATTTCTAACGTTTCTTATTTATGTACAAATGGAGTTACTGTAATTGGTTCGGGGACGTATGATTTAGAAGATTATGTTGCAGGTGTTGTTACAAATGAAGCATATACGAGTGAAGGAATAGAGGCATTAAAGGCACAAGCAATTGCTGCAAGAACGTTTGTTTTGTATCATACAAATAGTTGTACTAAACCAATTGATAATAGTACAAATGCTCAAACTTTTAATAAGAATTTTAATGAAAATGCGCTTAAAGCAACTAAAGAAACAGCTGGCATGGTGTTAACATATGAAGGAGAAATATTTAGTGCTCAATATGATTCCTTTTGTTATGATGACTCTGATTGTCCTGATTCTAAACTTAACGCAAATGGTACATATACTGTAATATATACAAGACTTCCGAAAGAAGAAAAACATACTATTACATTAAGTGATTCAACTCAACTTGGACGTATTCTTAGAAAATCGGGACATGCTAGAGGAATGAGTCAACTTTTATCATATGAAATGGCTAAAAACGGTTCCACTTCTGATCAAATATTAAAATACTTTTATTCTGATGGTGTTGAAATATCAAAAATGGGATTTTCATCTGGTGATTTTATACAATTAGGTTCAAAAGGTATTTATTCTGCAAGTATATTTCCAATTGATTCTGAATTGAAAAATGTTCATTTAACGCAAGGATATAGATACAACAACGGTACATTTCATGGTGCTATTGACTTATTTTGTACGGCTAGTAATGCTGCTTCACAGGATTTTAGAACTAAAAAGAATTTTTGTACAAGTATAAAAATTGTGTCGGCACATTCTGGTGTTGTTACTCATCTTGTAAATAATCAAAATTGTGCAAAAAGTACATATTATAATAATGATAAAGATTTACCTGTTTATTCTAGTTGTGTCGGTAATGGTGTTGACATAAAGATTACGGATTCTAATGATCCATATTATGGATATACATTTAGATATTGGCACTTTAACAAAATTGATGAAAATATAAAAATAGGTTCTAAAGTTGAAATGGGACAGTTTTTAGGCTATATGGGAAGTACTGGTAGTTCCACAGGATGGCATTTACATTTTGAAATAAGGAATAGAAATGATCAAAAGCTAAATCAAAATGACAACATTTTACAATTTGTTGATAAATATGGTTTAGGAAATAGTGGCATTTTAGCAACAAATGAAGGAGTAAAATACTAAAAATGGAGGTTATTGTGAATAATAATTTAAAAGTGTTAGTGTTGTTTTTGTCTTTATTCTTATTGTGTGGTTGTAGTGTAACGGGGCAATATGACGTTGAAATTGTTGATGATAACATATATGAAAGTTTGTCTATTGTTAATAATAATAAGTCTACTTGGGATCAGCCTATATCAAATGATATTGGTGAGACTGATCAAGAAGATATTGAAATACCAACATATAGAAAATCAATAGATTTTTACTTAAAACAAAAAACTAATGCAATAGTTGGGGAAGAGAATTATGAAAATTTTTATACTAATAAAATTATTTCTGATAACAATAAATTAGGGTTAAATTATTCATATATATTTAATTCTAATAATTATGGTAAATCATCAATTGCAAACTCTTGTTATAGTCAATTTAATTTTTTATCAAATAATGATGTATATATTTTGTCAACTAATAATGAGTTTTTATGCTTTTCATATGAGGGACTTGAAAATGTTACTATTCATATAAATACTAATCATAAAGTTAAACAGAGCAATGCTGATAATATTGAAGGAAATGATTATTATTGGAATATAAATAAATCTAATTCAAATAACAAATCAATATATTTTGAATATTATAAAGATGATTATGTTTTTGATTCAAATAAAGTAGTTAAAATTACAATTATTGTTTTAAGCATTGTAGGTGTTATTTTTATAATTATATTGTTTTTGTTAAAAAGGAAAAATAATAATAATAAAATTTAATTGATTTTTTAAGTTTAATTGTTATAATAATCATAAGTTGTTATTACTTAAGAAAAGAGGTCTATTTATGAAATTTAGATTAAGGGCTGATGCACAGGATTTATTAATATTTGCTATTTTTGCAATATTTCTTTTATATGTTGTCTGTCTTGGGGTATTAAATATTCCAGTTATTGCCAATGAAGGACATTTTTATGGATTAAATCCAATACCTGCTTTTTATCCTGAAAATATTGGAATAACATTACTATTTTATATTACATTTTTAGTTGTAATATTTGTGTCAGTTAGTTCCTATATATTTGATAGAGAAGAAGGTTTTGGTATTACTACTGGAAAAAAGGATAAAGGTTATTCTAGATGGGCAAAAGACAAAGAAATAAAAAAGGAGTTAAAGTATGTTGACCCAGTGGATCAAAAAACAAATGTTGCTGGTGTTCCTTTAATATTAAAAAAAGATCAGATTTGGGTAGATGATAGTGAATATCACAGTTTGGTAATAGGTGCGACTGGTAGTGGTAAAACTCAAACAGTCATATTTCCTACAGTAGAAATATTGGCTAAAAATAGAGAATCGATGATTATAACAGACCCTAAAGGTGAAATTTATGAACAGACTTCTAATATGTTAAAAGATAAAGGCTATAATGTATTAGTTTTGAATTTCCGTGATCCTCAGCAAGGTAGTGCATGGAATCCACTTTCTTTACCGTATGAAATGTATAGAAGTGGTAACCAAGATAAAGCTATTGAGTTATTAGATGATTTGGCGGCTAATATTCTTTATGAAGAAAATAATAATGCTGATCCTTTTTGGGAAAAGACTTCGGCTGATTATTTTTCTGGTTTAGCTCTTGGAATGTTTGAGGATGCACAACCAGATGAAATTAATATTAATACAATAAGTTTAATGACTACTGTTGGTGAAGAAAAATGTGGTGGTTCAACTTATTCTAAAGAATATTTTAATATGAAAGATCCTTCATCTGCAGCTTATGTTAATGCTAGTGGAACGGTTATGGCTCCTAATGAAACAAAAGGAAGTATTTTATCTGTATTTAAACAAAAAATTAAGCTATTTGCATCTCGTGAAAATTTGTCTGAAATGCTATCTTTTAGTGATATTAATTTACATGAAATAGGTGAAAAGCCTACTGCTTTATTTATAGTTATTCAAGATGAAAAGAAAACATATCATTCACTTGTTACTATATTATTAAAACAATGCTATGAGACATTAATAGCAACTGCTCAAAAACACGGAGGACAGTTACCAATAAGAACTAATTTTCTACTTGATGAGTTTGCAAATATGCCTCCTTTAAAAGATATAACTACAATGATTACAGCTGCTCGTTCGAGAAGAATTCGTTTTACTATGATTATTCAAAATTTTGCACAACTTGATAAAGTATATGGTAAAGAAAATGCTGAGACTATTCGTGGTAACTGTGGTAATATTATTTATCTTATTACTACAGAGTTAAAGGCTCTTGAAGAGATAAGTAAGATGTGTGGGGAGGTTAAGTCAAAAAAAGATGATAAGACTGCTTCCACTCCTTTAGTAACGGTTTCTGATTTACAACGAATGAAAATGTTTGAAGTAATAATACTTAGAATTCGTATGCAGCCATTTAAAACAAAATTTACCCCATATTTTCAAATGAAGACTAAATTTGGTAAAATTTATCCAAAAGCTGATTATCCACAAAGAGAAAAGAGAACTGTTAAAACATTTGACATGAGGGAATTTGTAAAAGCAAAGAGACAAGAAAAACTAAAAGCTATGATGAATGAATCTGCAATGCCTGGAGGTTTTCCTCCAACAGGATTTGGAGGTGGAGTAGATAATTCATTTAAAAATCCTATGCCTTTTCCACCTATGTTTGGAGGAAATGATAGACCAAATATACCAACTAATGATATAAATATTGATGATTTAGTCAAAAAAATAGATGCTAAGATTGCTGCTTTAGAAGAAGAAGAAAGATTGGAAAAAGAACAACAACAAAAACAACAAAATCAAGAACAAGTTCAACTATCTAATAATGATATTAAACTTGATAAAAAAGAAATGGAAGATAAAATTAATAATATTTTATCTAATGATATTGAATCTGCTTTACAAAAATCTGTTAAGGAAGAAAAAAAAGTTAATGAGACTAACAATTCTATTCCTAAGATATCTCTTGATGATGAAGTTAGAGAAGATAGATTCTTTGATGATTTTTTTGATGATTAAACACCTTATTAGGGTGTTTTTTTTACAATTATGTGTTATATTTAACTAGTAGTAAGATGTGGGAGATATTGTATGAGTAGGAAATTATTTTGTGAAATTAGTCCGTTTTGTTATAAAATATCTTTATTAAAAGAGAATTATAAAAGAAATTTAAAAGATTTATTTAGTAAATATAATTTTTGTAAAGATTATTCAAAAAAAGAATTACCATATATTGTTAAAAGTCATAGCTCGGTTTTAGTAAGAAAACTTTATGGCGTTGATATTAAACTTCAAAAAAATAAAGTTACTAATATAGAACTTGCTTGTAAGAAAGTAAATTATATAATTGTTCATCCTGGTGAAATATTTTCTTTTTGGAAAGTTATTGGTAAGCCTACTTATAAGAAGGGATATAAAGATGGCCTTGTAATAAGTAAAGGAGGATTTATTTCTGGTGTTGGAGGTGGACTGTGCCAAATGGCAAATATGATACATTATTTAATACTAAATAGTCCATTAGAAGTATTAGAATTACATCATCATTCTGATGCGTTATTTCCCGATGAAAGAAGAAGAGTTCCTTTTGGAACAGGAACATCTATTTTATACAATCATGTTGATTATAGATTTAAGAATACTACAGATTTTGATATACAATTTTTAGTTTGGTGTGAAAATGGAGAGCTATGTGGTGAGCTTAGAAGTAATGTTGAATTTCCATATAGATATAAATTAGTAGAAGAAAATCATCACTTTAAAAAAGAAAATGATAAATATTATAGAATTTCTCAAGTATATAGAATTACTATTGATAAAAAAAGTAATAAACAGATAAAAAAAGAATTAATACTAGATAATCATTCCCTTGTAATGTACGATTATAATTTAATACCAAAGGAGCAAATAAGGAATGAATAAGATAACTGATAAATTAAAAAGTGTTGTTGATAAATATCCTAACGTAATTGCTTATAAAATTGGAGAAAAGTCAATTACTTATAAGGAACTTTGGGATAATTCATTAGTATATTCTGAATATTTAAAAAGAGAAGGTAGTTCACCTGTTATTTTATATGGTAATAAAAGTATAAGTATAGTTGTATCTATAATATCATGCATAATGGCAAAAAGATGTTATATTCCAATTAATATACTAACACCTAAAAATAGAATAGAAGATATAATAAAGCAATCTAAATCTTCTTTAATGATAACTAATGAGAAGATAAAATTAAATAATATAAATATATGCAGTCTAGAACAATTATCTAAGTTTAAATGCAATAATTTGAATGAATGCAATAATGATATAGTATATATAATATTTACCTCTGGAAGTACTGGCATACCTAAAGGTGTTCCTATTTCTCATTATAATCTTGAAAACTTTATTAATTGGATTAGTAATTTAAAACCATTGTCAAAATATAAAAATATTAATGTTTTAAATCAAGCAAGTTTTAGCTTTGATTTAAGTGTTGCAGATTTGTTTTACTCATTTACAAATGGACATACATTGATATCACTTGATAATAATTTTAATGAAAACTATAACATGATGTTTGAAGTTATAAGAAAAGAAAAAATTAATTTAATGGTTATAACTCCTACTTTCATAAAATTATGTTTGCTAAACAATAACTTTAATAATATTTTTTTCCCTGACTTAAAATGTATATATTTTTGCGGAGAATTACTTGAAGTTAATGTTGTTAAAAAAATAATAAGTCGTTTTCCAAATATAAAACTAATAAATGCTTATGGTCCTACGGAAGCAACATCAGCAATAAGTGCTGTAGTTATTGATGAGAATATGTTAAATAGTGAGTTGTTACCAGTTGGAGATATTAATAATTTGGCATCAACTGTTGAAATTATAAATGATGAAATTGTCATAAAAGGAAGTAGTGTTTTTAATGGATATTTAGGAGAAACTATTGGAGGTTATTATAAGGATAAAAATATAAATTGTTATAAAACAGGAGATTTAGGATATATACATAATAATTATCTATATTGTAAAGGAAGAATTGACTCTCAAGTAAAATATAAGGGATATAGAATTGAGTTATTTGATATTGAAAATAACATAAACAAAATTAATGGTGTTAATTATTCTGCAGTAGTGGCATTAAAAAATAAGGAAGGTGTTACAAAAGTAATAAAAGCTTTTGTTACTGTTAACAACGATATCAGTTTAGAATATATAAAAAATGAATTAGAAAAAAAATTGCCTAAGTATATGATACCAAGTATAATTAACATAGTTAATGAAATTCCTTTAAATAAAAATGGAAAAATAGATAGAAAGGCATTAGTGGATTTATGATAGATGTAAAAAAGCTGTTATATGAAATATGTGAAGATGATATAGTTTATAATGATAATATTGATTTAATAGAAAGTGGTATATTAGACTCATATGCTTTTATTGAACTATTTTCTAGATTAGAAGATATGGGAATTATAATACAGCCTACTAGAATTGATAGAAATCTATTAAGAAGTGTATCTGGTATAGAAAAAATAATAAAAGAAAATTTAAATGATAATAATTTAGTAACAACACCTTAGGGTGTTTTTTTTTCGACATTTTTTTTAATTTTTTTATCTTATTATAATACTGGATGGTGATTTAAATGAAATTAAAATTAATTATTCCTTTAATTTCTGCGATATTGATTGGATTTATATCGGCTAAAATTGTTTATAGTTTTTATGATGAATTAAAAAATAATTATAATGCTTATTTTTTACAAGTTGGAGCTTATTCTAATAATGATACATTAAATACTGAATTAAAAAAATTAAGTAATTATGTAACTGATAAAGATAATAATGTAACTTATGTATATGTTGGAATTACTACTAATAAAAGTAATGCAGAAAAGATAAAGAATTTATATACATGTAAGAATATGGATGTTTATATTAAACCTGTTTTAATAGATAATATAGAATTCTATAGCAATTTAGAGCAATATGATGTTTTACTTTCAAGTGTAGATAAAGAAAGTGATGTTTTATCTATTAATGAGGTCATTCTCTCTGATTATAAAGAAATTGTATTACAAAGTTAGGAAAAATAATTACATTTTTAAATAATAATAATGGGTGATGTTATTTGAAAATAAAAGATATGGCTTTGTATGATAGACCGAGAGAAAAGCTTATAGAGTATGGAGTAAGTGTCTTATCAAATCAGGAATTATTATCTATAATTTTAAAAAGTGGAACTAAAAATAGATCAGTATTTGAGTTATCAAATGATATTTTATCTAATATTGAATCTATTAATTATTTAAAAGATTGTGATTATAATTTTCTTCTTAACATTAATGGGGTAGGCCAAGCAAAAGCATGTGAAGTAATCGCATCAATTGAACTTGGCAAAAGAATCTATTTAATGGACAAGAAAAAAACTGTAAAAATACATAATTCAAAAGATGTGTATGATGCAATGAGATATTATATATCAGATAAAAAACAAGAGTATTTTTATTGCTTATATTTAAATAATAAAAATGAAATAATAGAAAGGAAATTATTGTTTATGGGTACAGTAAATAAAAGTTTAGTTCATCCAAGGGAGGTTTTTAAATATGCTTATTTAACATCTGCTTCATCAATAATATGTGTTCATAATCACCCTAGTGGGGATATAAATCCATCTAGAGATGATATTAGCTTAACTAAAGCATTAATTGAAATAAGTAAAGTACAGGCAATTCCTATTATAGATCATATAATTATTGGTAATAATAATTATTATAGTATGTTAGATAATATGGAGATATTTTTATGAAAAATAAATCTAAAGGTTTTAATATATTTTTAATAGTAATAGGAGTTTTTGTATTTTTTTCTGTTTTATATTTTAGTTTGCATAAAAATGTAAATATTAGCTTATCTTATTTAAAAGATTTGCTTTATAAACCCTTTATGGATGCAAATAATAATGTTGATTTAATAGGTAAAAATTTAAATGTAGAATTAAAAAGTGAAATAAATGATTTAAAAAAACTTACAGGAATTGATAATGTTTTAACTGACTTTAACTATGTAAATGCAACTGTAATAGAAAGAAATAATTCATATTGGTTAAATAAATTAACTATAAATAAAGGTAAGTCTTCTGGCATTGATATTGGTCAAGCAGTTGTGGTTTCTGAAGGGTTAGTTGGAAAAATAACTAGTATTAGTGATAATACTGCTACAGTAAAATTAATTACTAGTAGCGATAATGATAATAAAATATCTGTTAAAATAAAATATAAAGAAACATATATTTATAAAGTGCTTGAATATGATAGTGGACTTCTTGTTGTTAAAGGTATTAATAATGATATTGAACTTGATAAAAATACAGAAGTAATCACAAGTGGACTTAGTGATATTTATCCATCTGGAATAGTCATAGGATATGTAATGGATTTAAAAAGTGATAAATATGGTGTTAGTAAAACTGCATATATTGAATCAAAAGTTGATTTTGATAATTTAAGATTTGTAAGTGTAATAGAAAGGCCATCTTAATATGAAATTATTAATTGTATTTATATCTATTTTTTTTGATGTGCTACTATGTAATATGTTTAAATTTAGTACTTATAATATTTCTTATTTCTTTCCTATGCTCACTATTACTTCAATAGTATATATTTCAAATTTCTATACTAATCAAAATAGAAAAAATTATTATATGATTACTTTATTATGTGCAATAATATATGATACTTTAACAATTAATAATTTGCTTATTACATTAACTTTATTTGAAACTGTTGCATTTTTAAATATTAAATTAAAAAAGAAATTTAATAATAACCTTTTTAACAATATATTAAGATTAATATTATCTATATTTATTTATGATCTATTGTTTATATTTTTACTTTTTATAGTTAAATATCAAAATATAAATTTTGGCTTGCTGTTATATAAGTTTTCTCATTCGTTAATTTTAAACATAGTATATTTTTCGATAATGTTTTTAGTTCTAAAAAAAAGAAAAGCCTAATAAATAATATTGGAGGCTTTTTATGAATGAAAGTAAGTTTTTAAATAATAAAAATGGTAAGAGAAAAAAAAATTTTTTTTCAAAATTATTAAGTAAAATTTTAGTATGTATTATTATAGTTTTGATAGCTTTAATAGTTTTTAAGGCTAAACCAGAGTTTAAAGATTATATTAAGGATAAAGTATTTACTAATAATATATCGTTTGCTAAGATTAATAAGTGGTATAAAGAAAAATTTGGTGGAATATTACCCGTTGATGAAATAATATCTAATAATGAAGTAAGTGTTTTTAGTGAAGAGTTAAAGTATGAGAATGATAGTTTATACAAAGATGGATGTTCATTAGAAGTTGAGGATAATTATTTAGTGCCTGTACTTCAGAGTGGTATAGTTGTTTTTATTGGTCAAAAAGATAATTATGATAAAACTGTAATAATTCAGCAGGTTAATGGAATTGATGTTTGGTATGGAAATATAGATTCAGAAAAAATAAAATTATATGATTATGTTGAAAAAGGTACTTTACTTGGCAATGTTAAAAATAACAAGCTATATTTAGTATTTCAAAAAGATGGGAAGTATTTAGACTATAAAGAATATATTTAATAAAATATATTTTCATCCATTATTTATATTTATATGCTTTATTTCTGTTATTACAGGTTCTTTTAAAAATATAATATATTTTACTATATTAATTATGATTCATGAAATTGGTCATTTTGCAACCGGATATCTTTTAGGATGGAGAGTTGATAAAATATGTATTTATCCATATGGTGGATGCACTAAATTTAATAATTTTATTAATTCCAAAATAATAGAAGAATTTGTTGTTTTAATAATGGGTCCAATTACCCAAATACTATTTTTTTTATGTATTGATAATTTTTTAAATCATTATGATCATGTGTTATTATCAAAATATAATTTATCCATTTTACTTATTAATTTATTGCCTATATATCCATTAGATGGTGGAAAGCTTCTTAATTTAATATTTAATTTAAGTATTCCTTATAAAAAAAGTTTAATAATAAGCTGTTATTTTTCTTTTTTAATAATACCAATTTTTTTTATTTTTAATAGATCATTATCTTTAAATATAGTTGTTTTTTTAATTATATTTAAAATAGTTGAAGAATTAAAAAAAATTGATTATTCCTATAACAAATTTTTACTTGAAAGATATTTGTATAATTTTAAATTTAAAAGGGTTAAGATTATAAAGAATATTAATAGCTTTTATAGGGATAAGAGACATATTATTTGTAATAAAACAGAAAAAGAAGTGTTAAAGAACTATTTTTTAAAACTGTAAAATAATGTAAATTAATGTAAATAGTATTGATTTTTTTATATTAGTATTGTTATTATTGAAGTGTATTAAAATATATGTGGGGTGATTTTGATGGCACAAAAGAAAGTTGCAAATAATAATACTAATAATAGAACAAGTAAAAATAATTCTAAGAAAATTATAAAGGAAGAAATTAATGATGAAAAAATTAATATAAAAATTATTGTTGTATCACTTATTCTTGCTTTATTAATTGGAACTGTTGTTTATTTTAACGTGGGCAAGAAAAGTGATAAAGATATTGATAATAATAAACAATCTGATATTGAGGATAAAATAATAGATGATACTGAAGATTCAGAAGTTCAAGAAGAAGTTAAAGATCAAAAGAGTGAAACTTCTAATATAATTAAGACTGTTATGGATAATAGTATTTCTAAAGAAGAAGAAAAAATATCTAATGAAAATAGTGATGATGAAGAAAAAATAGGTGATGAGATAAAATATTATTCAATAACTTTTAATACAAATGGTGGTAATAATATTGATAGACAAATATTGGAGAACAATGAAGTAACTCAAAGTGTACTGCCTGTTAAAGAAGGATGGAGCTTTGCGGGATGGTTCACTGATGAGGATTTAACTAATGAATTTGTTTTTGGTGATATTTTAACTGAAGATATTGTATTGAATGCTAAATGGGTAAAAATAATTGAATTTGTATCAGAAGATGAAGTTTTAAAAATGGTACCTGTTTCTGAAGGTGAAACAATAATTCTTCCTTCTGATGAAGATTTGAGTGATATTATAGACTCTGAAAATGAAGTAGCTACATGGATATTTAAAGGCTTGGATGAATATGATGAAGAATATACTTTAGAAGTATTAGAAGGAATGACTTTTGATACTAGTAAGTTTAGGTCAAGTTCATCTGTAGTAAAATTGTATATGGATAAATTAACCAAATTTGATTTAAACTTTTTCTTAAATGAAAATTCTGATTTTCCAATAATAACTTTAAAAGTTGTAGAAGGAAGAACAATTGATTTTTCTTCTGTTGATGAAAAGCTAAATGAAATAGATAATTTACCAGAAGAATATGGATGGTATTTTAAAAATATTTTTGGAATAAAAGTAAACTTTGATAAAGATAAAAAAGCAAATTCTAACATAACGAATTTATATTTAGATGAAACATATAAAATTACTTATATTGAAAAAGAAGAAACTGATGAAGGAATTACCAATGATGTTATTCTAAAAGAGGAAAACATAGTTAAAGATTCTACTATAGAAAAAGATGATATATTAGTACCTGAACAAAAGGAAGGATATAATTTTGAAGGATGGATATTAGTAGATGATGAATCAAATGAAGAAGTTTATTTAGATGAAAAATTAATAATTGATGAGGATAAGATTTTTATAGCTGACTATAAAGAGATAAGCGTTAAAGAAGATTTAAACTTGTTATATAATGAGATTCAAGAAGAGGAAGAAGAAAACTTAGAAGAAGAATTTGTTGAAGTAAAAACGGAAGAATCAAAAGAAGTGTTAGAGAAAACTGAGTAATCAGTTTTTTTTAATTATTAAAAAAATATAAATAATAAGAAGTATGAAACTATTTTTGTTGAAAATGATTATGTTATTTTATATAATAATGTTATAAGATAATAAGGGTGGTAATATGAGGGTATCTTTAATAAAAAATGGAAAAATATATAATACGAATTTACCTGAAAAAATATCCGGAAGTTTTTGGATTGAGGATAAAGACAAGAATGGTCAAAAAAGGAATTTAATAAATATTGAGGCTATTAATAATAGATGGTTATTAAAAAGCAATTTTGAAACAAAAATTATTGATGGTAATACTGTTTCTGAAAATATATATTTAGATGAGTTTAAATTCTATGAATTAGAAATTAAAGGTGAAAAAAGTCATTTTTTATTATACACTTCACCAATTTATGACAATAATACTATTGAGTTAGAAATAATTGGAAATAATGATATTTATATTGGAAATGGTACAGAAAATTCAATAAACTATAATGTTAACTTTTTATCAGATAAGCAAATTATATTAACTAAAAAAGATAATTACTGGCATATTAAAAATACAACAAATAATAATGTTTTATTTGTAAATAAAAGAGCTTGTATTGAGACTGATTTGTTTGTTGGTGATATTATTTTTATTATGGGACTTAAAATAATAATATGTGGTAGTTATTTTGTTGTTAATTCTCCAAATGGATTGATGACATATAATCAGAATATATTAAGGAAAATGATATTACCACTTGTAAGTAATGATAATGTTAAACAAATTATAGAGGATGAAGAATTAAAAGTATATGAAAAAGGCGATTATTTTTTTAGGATGCCAAGATTTATTCAAGCCTCAAATAAAGAAGAAATTATTATTGACGCTCCACCAGGACAAGAAAAAAAAGATGAAATGCCTCTTGCTTATACATTAGGACCAATGATTACCATGGGAATAACATCTATGGTGACAGGTATAACTTCAATTAGTAGTGTTATGAGTGGTTCTCAGACACTTACTTCAGCTCTACCTTCTTTAATAACTTGCGTAGCAATGTTATTAAGTATGATATTATGGCCTATGCTACAAAAAAGTTATAGTAATAAACAATCAAAAAAGAGAGAGAAAAAAAGAATAGAAAAATACAATGCTTATATAGATGAAAAGAGAAAGTATATAAGAGAGGCAATATTTAGAGAAAAGCAAGCGTTAATAGATAATAATGCAACTTTAGATACATGTATTGATATAATAAAAGAAAGAAGGCGAAACCTTTGGGAAAGGAAAATAGAACACGATGATTTTTTAACAATTAGAGTAGGTACTGGGGAAGTTGAATCATATATTAAGGTTAATTGCCCAGAGGAGCATTTTACATTAGATGAAAATAATCTTCAAGAAGTATATGAAAAATTAGATAATGAAAGTAAAACAATGACTGATGTTCCTGTTACTGTAGATTTTACTAAAAAAAATATTACTGCAATTGTTGGAAATGATAATTTAATTAAACCTTTTATGGATTCGCTATTATTACAAGTAATGACTTTTCATAGCTATGAAGATTTGAAAATTGTAATAATGACAAATGAAGAGAATTGTAATAGATGGAAATATTTAAAAAATACTCCTTTTTGTTGGGATGATGACAAAGCATTAAGATTTTTTTCTACAAGTGTTGATGAAGCAACTCAAATATCAACATATTTAGATAATTATTTTACAAATAGAAAATATGAAGATGGGGATATTAATAAGATTAGAAATATTGACTATAAAAGTTTTATGCCATACTTTTTTATAATAATTGATGATTATCAATCTTTAAGAAATATCGAAATAATAAAAAATGTTTTGTCTTCGAAAATTAATATTGGATTTAGCTTATTATTTGTTCAAGAAAGGTTATTAGGACTTCCGAATGAATGTAGTACGTTTATAAGTATTGATTCAAAAGAGTGTGGCATATTTGAAAATCAATTATCAAAAGATAAACAGCAAACTTTTAAAGCAGATTTTTTAATTAATTACAATATAAGTCATATTGCAAAGTTATTATCTAATATACCTATAGAAATGGCAAAGGATAGATATTCATTACCAAATAAATTAGGTTTTCTTGAAATGTATGGAGTTGGTAAAATAGATCAATTAAATATATCTAATCGTTGGAAAAATAATAATCCAATAACTTCATTATCTGTACCTGTAGGTGTAGATACAAATGGAGAACTTTTCAAGCTAGACCTTCATGAAAAATTTCATGGTCCGCATGGATTGGTTGCTGGAATGACTGGTAGTGGTAAATCAGAATTTATTATTACTTATATATTATCAATGGCAATCAATTTTCATCCTAGTGAAGTCGCTTTTGTTTTGATAGATTATAAGGGTGGAGGATTAGCTGGGGCATTTGAAAATAAAGAAACTGGAATAAAAATTCCACATCTTGCCGGAACACTTACCAACTTAGATGTAAATGATATGAAGAGATCATTAGCTTCAATTCAAAGTGAATTAAAACGAAGACAAAAAATATTTAATGAGGCAAGGCAAAACCTAAATGAAAGTACAATAGATATATATAAATATCAAAGGTTAAGAAGAGAAGGTAAAGTTAGCGAAGCAGTTCCACATTTATTCATAATTAGTGATGAATTCGCTGAGCTTAAATCGCAGCAACCTGATTTCATGGATCAATTAATATCTACAGCTCGTATAGGTCGTTCACTTGGAGTTCATCTTATTTTAGCTACTCAAAAACCTAATGGTGTTGTCGATGATCAAATTTGGTCAAATACAAAATTTAGAGTTTGCTTAAAAGTTCAAGACAAATCAGATAGTATGGATATGATTAAATGTCCTGATGCTGCATCTTTACATAATGTTGGTAGGTTTTATTTGCAAGTCGGTTATAATGAATTTTTTGCATTAGGACAATCAGCATATGCAGGTGTTCAATATCAAAATACAGATAAAATAAAAAAGAAAATCGATACTTCCATTAATTTTGTAAATAATGTTGGGTATATTATTAAAAGTATTGATATAGAGTCAAATAATGAAAAAATTGATACATCTAATGGTGAAGAATTATCTAATATAGTTAATTATTTATATCAAT
This sequence comes from bacterium, assembly GCA_029218465.1. Lineage (GTDB taxonomy): Bacteria > Bacillota_I > Bacilli_A > RF39 > UBA660 > CAG-710. The sequence continues at coordinate 16,029 of JAQXRJ010000077.1, forward strand.
TGGGTACGCAACAAAATTGCTTTGCAAAAAAACTATGGTTGGATAAAATTCCAGGTTTAATCTATGTAGATGAACTTGCAAAAAAATATAATTATCAAGTAAAAAAATTTAATTTAGATATAATAATCGGAGAATATGATGATCCTCAAAGACAATCTCAACATTTATTGACATTGCCAATTTCAGATGATGGAAATTTAATTATTTATGGAGCTGCAGGAAGTGGAAAAGAAGATTTACTTAGTACAATTATTTTTTCTAGTATAATAATACATGGTGTAGATGAATTAAACTATTATATTATAGATTGTGGTTCAGAAACGCTAAAACAATATGAAAACATGCCACAAATTGGTGATGTTGTATTATCAAGTGATTCAGAAAAAATTGCAAATCTAATAAAAATGTTGAAAGATGAAATAGATAAAAGAAAAAAAATATTTTCTGAATTTGGTGGAAGTTATAAGTCATATTGCTCAATAAGTGGAAAGACTTTACCTAATATTATAGTGATTGTTAATTTATATGAAGCATTTGAAGAAATGTATCCAGATTATGAAGAAGATATGGTTCAATTAACTAGAGAGGGAATTAAATATGGAATATATTTTATATTGAGTACAAGTGGAGTAAATTTTATAAGATATAAATTAAAACAAAATTTTAAACAAAATATTGTACTTCAGTTAAACGATGAAAATGATTATTCTGATGTTGTTGGTAACACACATGGATTATATCCATCTAAAATAAAAGGAAGAGGATTGATAAAACTTGATGAAGTTTATGAATTTCAATCTGCTCAACCTATAAAAACGGACAATTATAATCAACTATTAAAGCAATTAGATATTGAGTTAAATAATAAATTTTTACAGAAAGCTCCTAAAATACCTATTTTACCTAAAATTGTAAAATATGAAGATGTAATTGAAAAATTAAATGGATTAAAAAATATTCCATTAGGTATAGAAAAGGACACTTTAAATACAATAGGTATAGATTTAACAATAAAACCTGTTACTTTGGTATCGTCCACTGATTCAATATTATTTGAATCATTTATACCTGAATTTATTAAAGTCTTAAATGATTTAACAAATTATTCTGTAAATATAATTGACGGAGAAAGATTATTTGAAGACTGTGATTTAAATTGTAAATATTATAAAGATAAATTTGAAGAAATAATTGAAAAATTAAATAATTATTGTGAAAAATTGAATAAAATCTATGTAGATAATAATTATGATTTTTCCTCAATTGAAAAATCGCAAGGATTAATAATTGTTATAGTTGGTTTATTACGATTAAAAGAAAAGATTCAGTCTGAATATTGGGAGAAAATTACTAATATGTTTACTTTAATAAAAGATTTAGGAAAGGTAAATATTATAATCGTTGATACTTGTGATAATATAAAACAATTTGAATATGAAGATTGGTATGCACAAGTTGTATCAAAGAATAATGGTATATGGATTGGTGATGGAATTACTGATCAATATATTATTAACTTATCTCAAAATCCAAGTTTTTTGAGGGACGAAATATTATCAGGTTTTGGATTCGCAATAAAAAAAGGAAAGCCTCATTTAATAAAGTTATTATCAAATATGGAGGATGAGTTTAGTGAATAATAAAATTAATGTAACAATTGTAGTTCCAAAGTTGGAAGAAGAATATGATGTAGAAATACCTGTTTCAAAAAATGTTAAGGTATCAATTGATTTGATTATAAAATCAATAAATGAGTTATCTGAAGGAGTTTTACCAATTTCAAATAATTATAGATTAATAAATGATGAGGGGATTATTTTAGATTATAATAAAAATATAAAAGAATGTGGAATAAAAAATTCTGAAAGATTAACACTAATTTAATGTTGAAATTAACTAAATGCAATGATAAAATATTATTGTAGAATAGCATAGGGGTGAACTATATACTACATAAAATGGAGGTGATAAAATGGCAAATGCAAAGATAAGTATGGATCCGGATCAAATTGTAAGATATGGAAAAAAAATAGTTTCAGAAGCATCTGATTACAAAGATCAAGTAAAAAAAATATATGATATAGTAGATGATTTAAATCGTACATGGACAGGAACTGCTGCATCAAGATTTACTACAAATATAAATGGATTCAAAAAGGAATACAACGATTTTGGTAAGTTAATAGAAGATTTTGGAAATCTATTGTTAGCAATAGGAAAAGACTATCAAAACTTAGAAAAAAATTTATAAAAAAGGAGTGATATATAATGGCAATGACATTTAGCTCAGAGGGATGCAGAACTGCAGCAACCGATTTGAAGATTGCAAAAGATAAACTAGATACCATCCTTAATACAAATTTGACAAAAACAATAGGAGATGTAAAAAATAATTATTCAAGTGATACTGCAGATGCATTGTATAGTGCATTTGATAAAATGAAAGCAAAATTTCCAGATTTTGTCAAAGCTATAGAAGATTGTTCAAAGTATTTATCTGATACAGTAGCACCAGCATATGAAAAAATTGAATCAACTGCAAAAAGTAAAATTGGATAATATAATTGTCTTAGGAAACTAAGACATTTATAAATAAGGGCTAATATATTCATTAACCTTTATTTATGAATTGAGGTGATTGAGTGGCATTAACAAGAACAAAAGCTCAAATAAAAGCTGAAATAAATAGAGAGACTCAGAGGAAATTAAATCAAGAGTCTGAGTTAAAAAATTATTCAACAGCGCTAATATATGTTAATAATTTGATGAAAGATATAAAAAATGTAAAAGATAATATCTCTTCTGCAGAAGATATTCTGAGAAAGAATTTTTCTTCTAGTGGTAAAAAAACAAATATTAAGAATTTAACATCGATAAGAAATAGTTCAAATGATATATACAACGAATTAAGAGATAAAGTAAAACAAAGAATTGATGTAAACATAAAATATTTTAGTTCAGAAATATCAAAAACGAAGTCAAAAATATCATCTTTAGAGAGAGAATACAATCAATCAACAATGTAATTAAATATAGAAGGAGAAAATTATGGAAATAAAAGAAAAATTTTTACCAATAGGTACTGTATGTCTGTTAAAGGGTGGAACAAAAAGAGTTATGATTACTGGATTTTGTTCAATTTCAAATGATGAACAGGAGAAAATGTATGATTATTCTGGATGTATGTATCCAGAAGGGGTATTGTCAAGTGATCAAACCGCATTATTTGATCATGATCAGATAGAGAGAGTTGATTTCTATGGATTAATTGATGATGAGGAAAAAACTTTTAAAAAGAATTTAAATGAGTTGTTAGAAAAAGAAAATTTAAATAGTGGGACAAAATTTGCTGATGAAAAAATATCTATCAATAGTTCAGCTCAATCTGAAACATCAGAAGAAGTAATTCCAGCTGTTGGCCCAGGATTACCAGGTTTTGAAAATTTATCTAAACAGAAAAATGAAAATGAATCATCATTTGTTGGATCAAATTTTAATAATCAAAATTTAAATAGTGAAATTATAAAAGAAGATATGATAATAGATGAGTTAAGATTTGATGAATAGTTAATAAAATAGGAGGAAGTATGGGAGTAATTACATTTGATTCAAAAAAAATAACTAATGATGTTATTCCATATTTAAATAATGCAAAAAATGCGTTAAAAACTGCCTATACTAATAGTACATTATTAAATAAGTATTTACCCTCTGATTTTTTATATAAAAAGTATGCTTCTGGATTATCATCTCAAATTAATGAATTGAAAATAGAAATAATATCATATAATGATAAAATGAATGATGCTGTAACCTCAGCTAATAAAATTGAAGAAAGAAATTCTTCTAAAGCTGCTAGCATCCTTTCTTTAGCTTCAAAATTAGATGTTGGCTATACACATGATTATACAAAAAAAACTGGAGCTACTACTTCAAAATCATCAAAAGTTTTTTCTGATATTAAGACTAAACTTGAGCAAACTAAAGCAAAAATTGGTAAGCAATTTACGTCTAAGGTTTTAAAAATATCTACAAAAATTTCTAAATTGAAAACTAAAATTACTAGTAAGTTTAAATCTCGTGTAAATAATATTAAAGCGCTAACAAAAAAATCTTTAGTTGGAATTAAATCAGTATATGAAAAAGTATCTCCATTAGTTTATGATTTTTTAAAAACAACTGGTGCAACAATTGTGGTAGGTTTTACGACTATTTTAAGTGGATGTTTAAAAATAGTTGAAAATATAGTTATTGATGGTGTAGGATGGGTTATAAGCAAAGCGGTATCTTTATTTTCAAAAGAATCAGAAAAAACAATCAAAGAATTTATTGGACGAGATTTAATTCAAGAATTAAATGATTCTTTATACGGCAAAACAAATATTGGTCAAAAGATAAACGAATTTTCTGCCTTAAAATATAATAGTGATACGTCTAAAAAAATTCAAAATATATCAATGATTGTAGGTGAATTTGCCCTTGCAACTGCGGCAACTGTTGCTACTGGTGGTGCTACATCATTTTTGTTGCCTGCAGTATTAGGATCACTCTTTGGTCTTGGTTCAACTGCTGAAAGTACATATCAGCAAAAAGGTGTTCAAACTGGTTTTGGTGATGAAGCTATGATTGCTTTTAGTGGTGTATTAACAGGATTGAGTTGGGCAGCCAATGGAAAATTGGGTAAAGGATTTGTAAATATAGCTAGTTCAGCTGTAAAAGATGGAATAAAAAATACTTTTTCAACAATAGGAAAAGAAGTATTTAACAAAGTATTTATAAAGGAAACATTAAAAGAAGGGCTTGCAAGTAAGTCAGCTATTGGAAATTATCTAGGAAGTTTCGCTATGTTAGGTGAAGACTTTTCTAAAATATTAATTGGGGAAGAAGAATTAAATACAAAAACTGTTGCAAAATTATCAGGAAAATTCTTGCTTGCATTAGGAGCAAACGTTATTGAAGATGGATTCAGAAGTTATGTAAGTGGTGATTATATATCAGGATTTATTAATGAAATTAAAAATCCGGATTCTAAAATAAATTTAAGTAATTATATGGATTTAGAAGATACGTCTTTAAAAAAGCTCTTATTTGGTCTTAGTGATGATGAATTAATTAAACAGGCTAGTATTCTCGATTCTAATAATTTTGAAAAATTAATTTATACATTGGATAATAAATCATCAAATCTATTGATAAGTGAACTTTCTGATTATTCAATTGTAAACTTAAATAAATCTGATCCTACGCTGTTTGACAGATTAATTAATAATAAAAAAATTGAATCAAGTTTTAAAATGAGATTGAATGATGCTAGTGTTGAAATTGAGAAAATTGATGAAAATATTAAAAACTTAAAATATAATAAAATGAATCCCGTAAAATATTCATTTGAATATTTAAAATCGAATTTTCGAAAATACATATACAAAGATACAAATGAGTTTGATGGATTGAATGATGATATAGTAAAAAAAGGATTATATCATTTTACAGACAATGCAGATATAATACTTGATAGCGGATATATAAAAAGTAGTAGCTATAATACATCTTATGGAAATAAAAAAACATTTTTATTTAATGGCATACCTAGTGTAAGTGATTTTGCTATTAATTTAGATAGTGTTCCAATAAAAACAACCGCAGTTAAATTAAATCCTGATCTTGATTTTGTAAACAGCAGGTCATTAAAAATTAGAGCATTTGATGATCTTGCAATATCTTATGATGGTAATTTAAATTTAAACAATTTAAATCCACAGAAAACGTTCTTTTGTTTGGATTTTGACGATGCAGGCTCACTAGTATATAAACAAGTAAGTGAAGAATATTATAATAATTTTGATAAAAGTTCAACTGCATCTATTCTAAAAAAATATTTATCTGAGAAAGGCAATATTGATGCCATAAAATCAAATTATTTCGCTGAAATAAATCTAAGAAATACAAATGCTAATTTATTAAATAGCAATCCAGTTTCAATTATGTTGACAAAAAACAATTCTGAATTAAGCATGAATCCTAATTATATTAATAGGTTAAAAACATTACGACAACAAGGATTATCTCTAGCGGAAGAAGAACTTGCATTCTTTAATGGTGGAAGCTTATTAAATAAAAATAAATATAAGGCTATGTCAGATGTTGATTTGAATATAACTTCTGCACAAAAGCAAACAATAAATGAAATAAATAATTATATTAGACATGGTAAAAATTGTATTGTTACTTATAATAGTACTTCTGAAATATCTTCTGCAATGCTTGATCAAATAGATGATTTATCTAAAGTTCAAATAAAATTGTTAGATGGTCTAGGTGATTCTGAGGGATCTTTAAAATCAAAATATTTAGGTAAAGCAAAGTATGATGCTAGGGTTACATATAATGGTTATGAGATGAAATTAATATTACAAAGAATAGAAAATTTGCAATCTAAAATAGATGTTAATTTACCAGTAGAACAAAGGGCTAAACAAATATATGATATATTATCGGCAGAAGTACCTGTAATGCATGATTTTAATAGCTATGAGTATGGGCATCACGTTTCAGCAAGTTTAAGAGGACTTATTTCAGAAAATTTAGTGGGTAAAGATGGTTTGGTTTGTGCCGGATATGCTTCGGCATATAAAGAATTATGTGAAAGAGTTGGAATAAAATGTGATTATGTAAGAGGTGTTGCTCCTGCAGATCCATTGAGAAATTTTTCTGGGGGCGGACATGCTTGGAATGTTGTTTATACAAATGATGGTATAATTCCAGTTGATGTTACATGGAGAGCAACTAGTGGTGGAACTAAAGATTGGTTTGGTGGTAGTTATGAATTTGTACAAACACATATTGCTGATGCGGATGAAATTTCTAAAAATTATTCAGGAATGATACCATCAATAATGTTTGAAAGTTCCAGCAATAAATTAAATAATGTCTTATCAACATTAGATAGTAAATATGGCAATAGAGATGAGTCTATTAGACGATTGAGACAATGTGTAGAAACGGGTGATTTCACAAAAATAACAAGGGATAACAATGCTCGAAAAATAATATCAACAGTAGATGAACAAACTTTAAGAAATTTTGTTTATGAATTAGATGTCAATAATAAAATAAGTAGTGCAATTTATACGATTGATAAAAAATATGGATCAGGGTATGGTATCAAATATTTAAAAAAATATTTGGAAACAGGTAATCCGGATTTTATAACAAGAACAAATGGCACTAGAAATTTGATTTGCTCATTGAATTCAAAAGATATAGAAAGATATTTGCAGGAGTTTGGGGGATGATATATTTGAAAAAAATATATAACGAAAATTTGAAAGAAAATTTACAAATTATTTTAAATAAAAAAGAAGAAAATATTACAGAAGATGATTTATCCAATATAAATAGTTTATCTTTTACAAAAATGGATAAAAAAGGCAATCAAGCTTATTTAGTTAATGAATTATTGAATTTTAAAAACTTACATACTTTATCAATAAACAATTCAAATATATCACTATGGGATATTAGAATTTTATCTGATTTAGAAAATATAGATAATATAAATTTTGATCATTGTTTTTTTAAAGAAAATGCTCAAAATATGTTTCATTATATAAAGTCATTAAAAAAATTGAGTTTTAGAAATTGTTATATAGAAGATTATTCTAAAATGTTCGATGAATTAGATTTAAATAGTTTAGAAGTGATTTATCCGTACAATGAAGAAACTATTAATGTAAATAATTTAAGTAATTTAATTAATTTAAAGTTTTTGATATTAGAAGGATGTAATATAAAGAATGAAGAAATGATTTCTAATCTAAAGAATTTAGAAATTTTATCCCTTATTTCAACAGAAGTAAAAAATTTAAAATTTATAAACGAAATGAGTAAATTAAACAAAGTATATTTATCTCCTAAATATATAAAAAATATAGATATAGGTAACTGCAAGGCCAAAATTTTAACTTCATATATAGATATGGTAATTGATGATGAAAATTATTCAAAGGGATTGGTATAAAAGCAAGAATAAAATGAATAATATAACTAAAATATATTAATGAAATTACATGTTATATTTTAAAAAAATGTCAAAAAGTGTTGACATAATGAAAATTTTATTTTATACTTTAATTAGTTTAGAGATTATATAATAATAGCTTATTACTGTTTATTTAATATATAACTTATATAAAAATAGTAAAAGTTAATATTATCATCCGATGATTGGTTATTGTGATTATATTTGGATATATAATTACAAAAATAACCATAGGATATTTTGTTCTATCAACTCTAAACATTACAATTGTAAGAAGAAAGAAAACTTCAATGATGGAATGATTATAATAGGTACTGATAATACTTATATATAATTGTAGTAAACTCGAAAGTGGTGATTTTATCAGGATCATCACTTTTTTGATGTAAAAAAAAGATGCATATGCATCTAATTTTGTATTGTAAATGGGTTATCTATAGTTCCACTGCCATTATCAAACTTGATATTATTTTTCAAGTACATTGTAGGTGAAGCAATATAATTATATGTAATTTCATCTACTGATAATGTGGTAGAATTTGCGTAACTAGGTATTTGGGTTTTATCATAATTAATTGTCCAAACTTTGCTTGTATTATCTGCCAGTGGATTAATAGTCCATAATACTATATTATTTGAGTTTGCATAATCTGTTATAAAGTTTGAAGTTGAAGTTCCTAAGGCTATATCAGAAATATTACTTGGATATAAAACTTCACTGACATTTAATAATCCTATTTTACCATTCCATTTTATAGATTCTTCTGACGATATTATGGTTGATAAATTACTATTATCAGAAACAGGGCCTATATTAAAATCGTGTTCTTCTATTATATCTTGTATAGAACCTAAACTAGAATAATATGTTTCATTTAAATAACTGAGTAGGGAACTATTGTTTTCAACAGAGCCTTCTTTAGAATTGTTGATTATAGATGTTTCCATGCTCCAAGCATTACATCCGTTTATTAAATCGTCACAATATGTACTTGTAGAAGTTCTGTTATTTAAAGAATCAAATTCATAATTCATCGTAGTATTTAGCTTAACTACTTTAATTGAACGATCAGCTTCAATTGAAATTATTTGCCATAACTCTCCGTTTAAACTTATATAATTATTAGAACCATCACCAATATAACTATATTTTCCAGATTCATATCTATTTTCTGAAAATCTAATATCATCGCCATTTGTATACTCCTCGGTTAATTTATACCATAAATAATCATGAGATGCATATAAATTGGCTTCTCCATTTATTTCTAGTGATTCACTAAGCACTGCATATCCAATCGACATAAATAAAATAATTCCTAAAAAACAAGATATAATAATATATTTACTTTTTTTGCTACTATTTCGTTTATCAAATCTTCTATTATTCATATAAGAACCTCCTATATAATACAAAATTAGTTTAACATAAAATTAAATAAAAATGTATATTTTTAAAGAAAATAAATGAAAAATAAAAATAATGTCGATATTTGTCGTATAAAAAAAAACACATCTTTTGTCGAATTAGTATAAATTATAAAAAATATGTTCTATATTATTGTGCAAGAGGTGATTAGTTGTTAAATATTGATTTAGAATATAAAAAAGGAATTTTATTTTTACGACTAAATGGAATTTTAAGCAAAAAAACATCTTTTATACTTGAAGATTCTATAAAAAATATGGTAGAAAAGGTTGGTATAAAGTATGTTCTTATAAACTTTGAGAAACTAGATAATATAGATACAAATGGAATAGCATCTATTATTGAGAGTTATAATAAATATATAAAGGATAATGGAAAGCTAATGATATGTGGATATGAAGATAATGTTAAAATAAAAATAGAAAATAGTGAACTTTTAAAATATGCTTATAACACAACAAATGAGTTAAAAGCATGTAATTTAATAAATATATAGAAAGAGGATAAAATATGGAACGTATTTTAGATTATGAAAAATTAGTGTATAGTATTATCAGAAAATTTAGTTATAATACGAATGATTATGAGGATTTATTTCAAGAAGGGATGATTGCATTACAAAAAGCTATGAAAAATTATAAAGAAGGATATAATACTGATTTTTCTTCATATGCTTATTTATATATAAAAGGGGAAATATTGAAATATATAAGAGAAAATAAAGTTATGAAAGTAGGTAAAGATTCAATAAAATTAAATTCATTAATAAATAAAACAAAAGACAAATTACAACAGCACTATGGTAGAAATGTTACATTAGAAGAAATTGCTTCTTTTTTAGAGATTCCAATAGAAAAAGTAAATCAGACAATACAAGTAAATGATTATATAAGAAGTTTAGACTATGTATTAAATGATGATGGAAAAGAAATTGATGTATATGATTGTATTGGATATGATGAAAAGGAATATAATCCAATTATTATGGATTTAAAAGAGCAACTTTCCAATTTAGATAAAAACGATAAAAAACTTATAAACTTAAGATATTATGAAGGTTTAACTCAACAAGAAACTTCTAAAATAATGGGAATGACTCAAGTCCAAGTATCAAGAAAAGAAAATAAAATACTTATGAAATTAAATCAAAAACTTTCCTCATAAAAAAATAAAAAGAGCTAATAATAACTATAGGTGATAAAATGAAAGATAATAAAGATGTTTTAAATGAATTAAATAAAGGTTGTACAATGGGAATGGATGCATTAAAATTTGTTCTTGAAAAAGTTAAAGATGAATATTTTAAAAAACAATTGGAAGATCAATATAATACGTATGATGATATTCATAAAAAAGTTGAAAAACTTTATGAAAAATATAGTCAGTCAGATCCTAGAGAAACAAATGCATTTAATAAGGCTATGACTTGGTCAGTAGTTGAAATGAAAACAATAAATGATACATCTAATTCAAAAATTGCAGAAATTTTACTTCAAGGAACGAATATGGGGATAATAGAAGGAAGGCGTTTATTAAATAATAAAGATAATTTGGATGAAGATGTAAAAAAGGTTCTTTCAGAATATGTAAAACTTCAAGAAAAATATGTAGAATCATTAAAAAAATATCTATAAAAGGTATTTTTTTTTGTATATTTTTATAAAAAATTGGGAAAATATTATTGGTGATTAAAATGGAAAAAAAGAGTTATCAAAAAATAGTTGATAAACATAAACCTAAACAGACAAGAGTACAAAATGCTTTTATAGCGTTTGCAATTGGTGGAATAATTGGTGTGATAGGTGAACTATTAATAGAATTTTATACGTATTATTTAAATATTTCTAGTAAGGATGCAGCAGTTTTTATGAGTGTAACATTAATATTTTTTGCTTGCTTATTCACTGCTCTTGGCTTTTTTGATAAATGGGTCAACTTTGGTAAATGTGGTTTTATAATACCAATAACGGGTTTTGCCCATTCTATGGCTTCTGCTGGGATTGAGTATAAAAAAGAAGGTCCAATATATGGACTTGGTTCAAATTTGTTTAAACTATCTGGATCTGTAATATTATATGGAGTAGTGTCAGCTTGGTTTTTTGGCTTCATTAGATATTTAATAATGGGGGGATCATAATGACATATAAATATAATAAAGTATACCTTCAAGATTCATCAACTGTGTCAGGTCCATATGAAAAAGAAGGACCCCTTGGAAGTAAATTTGATAAAACTTATGATAACTTATATAATGGTGAAAAAACATGGGAAAAAGCAGAAGCAAAATTGCTTCAGGAAAGTATAGATATATTATTATCTAAGACAAATAAAACCAAAAATGATATAGATCTAATAATCTCAGGAGACTTACTTAATCAAGTTACATCATCAAGTTATGCAGTATCAAAATATGATAGACCATTTCTAGGAGTATACAGTGCTTGTGCAAGTAATGTAGAAGGCATGATCATTGCATCAACTATGATTGATTCTGGAAAAATTGATAACTGTATAGTATCAACATCTTCTCATAATATGTCAAGTGAAAAGCAATTTAGAAACCCTACAGAATATGGAGCTCCTAAGCCTGATACTGCAACATTTACGTCTACTGGAGGTGCAAGTTGTCTATTAACAAATGAAAAAACTGATATAAGGATAGAATCTACAACAATTGGAACAGTAGTCGATTTAGGACAAAATGATCCTCTAAATATGGGAGCGGTTATGGCTCCAGCTGCAGCTGATACTATATACAAGCATTTAGCAACATTAAATAGAAATGTTAATTATTATGATTTAATATTAACAGGTGATTTGGGAACGTATGGAAAACAAATATTAATTGATTATATGATATCTGAATATGGTATTGATATAAAAAATAATTATAATGATATGGGAACAATGCTTTATGATTTAGATAAGCAAAAGCAAGTTAAAGCTGGAGGATCAGGACCTGTATGTAGTGCACTAGTTTTATATTCTCAAATTATACCTATGTTAAAGAAAAAACAGATAAAAAGGGTATTGATTGTTGCAACAGGTGCATTATTTTCCCCAACGTTTGTATATCAACATGAAAATATTAATGCAATTAGTCATGCAGTAAGTTTGGAGGCAATATAATGATATATATTTATTCGTTTTTATTTGCTGGATTTGTTAGTATGTTAGGTCAAATAATACTTGATAATACAAAATTATCTGCTGGTCATATTACTTCTATGTTTGTAGTTTTAGGTGCAGCACTTGATACTTTTAGTTTATATGATAAAATAATACAAGTTGTTGGTGGAGGTGCATTAGTACCTATAACAAGCTTCGGTCATTCTCTAATTCATGGAGCGTTGCAAAAAGCAAACGATTTTGGATTAATTGGTCTTCTAATGGGAATGTTTGATTTAACCGCATCAGGAATAACCTCAGCAATAATATTTACATTTGTATTTAGCTTATTTTTTAATGCAAAGGATTAATCTAATTCTTTGCATTTATTTTTATTTTTGCTATACTTATTATAGTGAGGTGACCGTATGAAAAATAAATTCTTATTTTTATTAGTTTTGCTAGCAATGCCTATAACTGTATTTGCGACTAACCATATTTATAATATAGATATTAATATTTACTTAAATGAAGATGGAAGTGCAAAAATAAGTGAAGTGTGGAATGTAAATGGAAGCGATGGAACAGAATGGTATAAGTCAATTAATGGCCTATCAATTGATAGAATTAGTGATTTTAAAGTATATAGAGATGGAAATTTATTAAAACAAAAAAATTGGGATGTTGATGAGTCTTTGTCTCAAAAGAAAGATTATTATGGAATTAATTATACAGATTCTGGGCTAGAATTATGTTGGGGGAAATATGATTATAAAGCTCATAAATTTACAGTTAATTATACTATTTCAGATTTTATAGTTAATGTTGAGGATGCCCAAGTGTTAGATTGGACTTTAATTCCTAAATTAAGTAATGTTGACTTCGATAATTTTTCTGTAACTGTTTCTGGTTATTATGAGTTTCCTGATACACTTGATGTTTGGGGAACGGGATATAAAGGCTATGCATATGTAGAAAATGGAAAGATAAAGATGAGTAATGATAAAAACATGAATGATTCATACGTTGTTTTACTTGTAAAATTTCCATTAAATACATTTACAACTAATAAAATGTTTGGCATATATTCAAACTTTGATGAAGTACTTAAATTTTTTAATGAGGGAACATATGAGTATGATTACGATAATAATAGTTTTGACATAGATTTTATTATTGAAATAATTATAGCATTGGTGCTTTTTTTACCTGCAATTCTAATTAATATTTCTTTAAATTACGGATATAAAGACAATAAAAAAATTGATAAGAAAAACACGAATATGTATAGGGATATTCCATGTAATAAAGACATATATTATGCTCAAACTTTAATAAAGCTTAATAATTTTAGCTTTTATAAAGAAACAAGTATATTTGGTGCGATAATATTAAAATGGGTTAAAGAAGATAAAATTAGATTTTTGAAAGATACAACAGGAAAATTCGATAAAGAAACAACAAAATTAGATTTAACATTGAATCCAACATTTGAACTTGATATAGAAAAAGAGCTATTTGATATTATGTATAAAGCATCTAAAGATGGAATACTTGAATCAAAGGAGCTTACTAAATGGTGTGAAAACAATTATACCAAGTTTTTTAAAATATTCTCAGATAAGATAGATGATAATATAAAATTCTTAAAATCAAATGGTGAGATTAGAAAAAGAAAAAATATAAAAGAATGTAAAAAGATAAATGTTATGTCTGATAAAATTTATGAAGATAGTTCAAAATTATTTGGATTAAAAATGTTTTTAGATGAATTTTCTCAAATGAAAGATAAAGAAGTAATTGAAGTCAAAATGTGGGATGAATATTTAATGTTTGCTTATTTATTTGGCATAGCAGATAAAGTTGCTAAACAGCTTAAAGACTTATATCCTGAAGTGATTACACAAATGGAACAAAGTGGATATGATTATAATATAATTTTCTTTGTTAATGATTTTTCTCTTTCATGTTATGATGCTGCATCGTCTGCTAGAATTGCTGCACAAGGATATTCCTCTGGTGGAGGAGGATTCTCTAGTGGAGGAGGAGGCGGTGGTTCCTTCGGTGGAGGAGGAGGCGGAAGCCGCTAATAATTTATAAAAAAAGATGATAAAACATCTTTTTTTTGTTATAATCATAATGGATGTGATAAAATGGATTACACGTTAAAAATAAATGATTTTGAAGGACCACTTGATTTGCTTCTTCATTTAATAAAAGAAGCAAAAATGAGTGTGTTTGATTTTAGTGTCGATGAAATTGTAAAAAGTTATTTTGATTATATAAACAAAATGCAACAGTTTAACTTAACAATTGCAAGTAGCTATCTTGTAATGGCAAGTGAATTAATAGAAATTAAATCAAAAATGCTTTTGCCTAGACATGAAGAAGAAGAAAATGAAGAAGATCCAAAAGAAAATTTGGTTAATAGACTTATAGAATATCAAAAGTATAAACAGTTAACTGATACTTTTAAACAATTAGAGTTTGAAAGAGCACAGGTTTATACAAAAATTCCAGAAAACTTGAGTGAGTATATTGAAACTAGTGATTTAAAAAATACAAATATTACATTAGATGATTTACTAGATGCATTTTCTAAGTTTTTGGATAGAAAAAAAGAAAATATAGTTTTAGAAACTAAAGTAACAAAGAAAGAAATAACGGTAGAGGAAAGAAGAAAAACAATTAAAAATATAATCATAAAAAAAGGAAGAATTAATTTTTTTGATTTGTTTGATATATTAAATAAGGAATATGTAGTTGTCACTTTCCTTGCAATATTAGAAATGGTCAGAAAAAATGAAATAAATATTATTCAAGAAAATAATTTTGAAGATATTATATGTGAGGTGTCATAATGAATTATGAAGCAGTATTAGAGGGAATGTTATTTGTTGTTGGAGATGATGGTTTAACTATTGATCAGATAAAAAGTGTATTAGAAATAGGTGATGATGAAGCAAAGAAATTGATTTTATCATTAAAGCAAAAATATGATTCTGATGATAGAGGAATTAGAATTAATTTTTTAGGAAATACTTTTAAACTTACTACAAAAAGTGAACATAGGGAATTTTATCAAAAATTAATTGAAAACCCACAAACAAATACATTATCTCAATCAGCATTAGAAACACTTGCAATTATTGCTTATAATGAACCAATAACTAGATTAACTGTTGATGAAATAAGAGGTGTAAGTAGCCGTGAGATAATAAGAAAATTGGTTGCAAAAGGTTTGGTAAAAGAAGTCGGTAGAAGTGATATGCCTGGAAGGCCAATATTATATAAAACAACGCATGAGTTTTTAGATTATTTTGGACTTTCATCAAAAGAAGAACTGCCAAAATTTGATACTGAAGTTGAAGAAATAATAGATACAGTTGACTTATATAATTCTAAATATACTGAAGAAATTAATTGATTAGAAAGGAGAAATATATGATAAGCTATGAAGGAATTTTTTTTGAATCAGATATGGCTGACTTGATACATTCATTAGAAACAAAAAAATTGGCTAAAGTTAATGATGAACTACATTGTACTTTTAAATATCGTCCAAAAACTGATGAAATTTTTAATGACATAGTAGTTTTGAAGTATATCTTATAGGTTATGGTAATGACGGACAAAATAGTGGATTTGAAATATTATTTTCTGATCAACTAAAAAAATATTATATAAATTATGATAATAAGAATCCAACTATTTTAAAAGTACCACATATTACTGCATCGTTTGCTTATGGTGCAAAAGCATCAAATACAAATAATCTTAATTTTAAACCTTTAAAGAAGCCTGTTAAATTAGTTGGAAGATTTGGCTATTGGATAAAAAATGGAAATGATGAGTACTTATCCTATGAACCTTATTCTAAAGATAAAACAATATAATTTTTTAATACATACGCTTATATTGTGTAAATTTGAAAATGTGTTTCTAAAATGACAAAAGATATCAGATTTTAGTTGCTGAGTCTTTCATTTTGATTGATTTTCTATATATTAAAGTTCAAATAGTTTGAACAGATTAATTTATAGTGCGATTGTCATCATATTTTCTATAGAATAATGAAAGCTAAAACTTTTATTATAGATGTTCTTAGATACATTTCTATGATTTTACTACTATCTATCTTATTGTTGTTAGCAAAAAAATAGACACTCTGCATATCTAGAGTGTCCTTACTCAATTTTGAGGATGACATTCACTTGCGAAATTAAATGTTCCTCTTTTTTATTTTATGCAAGATTTGCTTGCTAAATACATATTAACATAAAAAAGAACTTTTTTCGAGCTCTTAATTATTCATATATTTAAAGTTCGAATAGTTCGAACAGATTTGTCAATGGTGCTTGTGAAGGGAATCGAACCCTTACAGTAAAACTACACGATTTTGAGTCGTGCGCGTCTACCAGTTCCGCCACACAAGCACATAAATAATTAATACAAATAGATTATATCACATAAATTAAAAAAATAAATGTTTTTTTCGAAATTTTAATAATATCGTAAAAAGTTGTTATATGACTTTTTCTTTTTTTTTAAATATGATATTATGTTGGTGAGGTATATGATATGAAAAAATGTGTAATAATTTACAATCCAAATAGTGGAAAAAAAATAAAGAAAGACTTTTTAGCTACGTTTATTGATGTTTTACTAGATAACAATTATGTTCCTGAAGTTATTTTTTCAAGATACAAAGGTCATATTATTAAAATAGTAGAAGAATTAGATTACGTTGATTTAGTAATTTCAATAGGTGGTGATGGAACATTTAATGAATCAGTTACTGGGAATTTCAAAAGAAAAAATCCACTTTTACTTTCACATATACCCGTAGGTACAACTAATGATATTGGCGCAATGTTTGGATATGGAAAAGATATAATAGAAAACTTGAGAATGCTATTAGATGGTGTTGAAAAAAATATAGATATTTGTACTGTTAATGATAGACCTTTCGTCTATGTAGCTGGTTTTGGAAAATTTATGAATGTGCCATATGAGACAAGTAGAAATCTTAAGAAGAAATATGGATATGTTGCATATTTATTAGAAGGAATAAAAGAATTTAATAACAGTACTAAATTATATGATATTACATATCAAATCGATAATGAAGTATATAATGGCTTATATTCATTTGGTATAATGTCTAATGCAACAAGAATCGCTGGAATAAATGATTTTATGAAAAATGTAAAGTTGGATGATGATAAATTTGAAGTTTTATTATGCAATATAACAAAAAAGAAAGATATTGTAAAAAGTTTATATTATTTAACAACAAGTGATATTACAAAAGTTCCAGGATTTTATTTTCATAAAGTTAACAAAATGATAATAAAATTTAATAGTGATGATAAAAGAAATTGGTGTATAGATGGAGAAAAATTAGAGCAAGAAACAAATACTTATGAGATAAAAGTAAAAAAAGGATTAAGAATTTTGTTGCCAAAAAAGAACATTGAAATGTTATTTTCATCAGATAATAATGCAAAAAAATAAAAAAATAAAAAAAATGCTTGATTTAGCAATTGTTTTAATGTATACTTAAGGAGTCATTTGAAGAAATGATTATTGCCTGAGTGGCGGAATAGGTAGACGCACAGGACTTAAAATCCTGCGAGCTTCAACACTCGTGTCGGTTCAAGTCCGACCTTAGGCACCAATGTGGAGGAATACCCAAGTCTGGTTGAAGGGATCGGTCTTGAAAACCGACAGGTCATGAAAGTGGCGCAGGGGTTCGAATCCCTTTTCCTCCGCCAGTTATTTATATCGCGGGATGGAGCAGTTTGGTAGCTCGTTGGGCTCATAACCCAAAGGTCAAGGGTTCAAATCCCTTTCCCGCAACCATGGTCTCGTAGTGCAGTGGTTAACACGTCTGCCTGTCACGCAGAAGATCGCGGGTTCAATCCCCGTCGAGACCGCCATTTGGCTCTGTAGCTCAGTCGGTAGAGCAGAGGACTGAAAATCCTTGTGTCGATGGTTCAATTCCATTCGGAGCCACCATATTATGAATTAATGATGTTGCACAAATAATAATCGCACCCATAGCTCAATTGGATAGAGCGTTTGACTACGGATCAAAAGGTTATGGGTTCAAATCCTATTGGGTGCACCATAAACGGGAAGTGGCTCAACTTGGTAGAGCACTTGGTTTGGGACCAAGGGGTTGCAGGTTCAAATCCTGTCTTCCCGACCATTGTGATATGAAAATTTAGTTATTCTTTAACTAAATTTTTTTCTTTTAAATAAAAATACTTAAAAAATAGTATATTTATGCTATAATTTGTATATATGTGAGGTGGAATATGATTAATCGAATAATTGAAGATCTTTTTATGAAATATAACATTGGTAAATTAAATATTGTAAAATCTAATAGGCCAGATTTGTGTGATTATCAATCTAATGATGTTTTTAGAATGAGCAAAATGGAAAATAAAAGCCCAATTGAATTGGGTGAGGAACTTGCAAAAAAAATAAATGCTATTGATGTTTTTGATAAATATTTTAAAAAAGTTGAATTTATTAAACCTGGATTTATTAACATAACAATAAGCGATAATTTCATAAATGAAGAAATAATTAAAATGACTAATAATGAAAAATTTAATATAAAATTGCCACAAAAAAAAGAAAAATTTGTAATGGATTATTGTGGTGCGAATGTAGCAAAACCGTTGCATGTTGGACATATGAGAACAACTATAGTAGGTGAAAGTATTGCAAGAATAATAAGATACTTAAATCATGAAACAATTTGTGATGTTCATTTAGGCGATTATGGATTGCAAATTGGCCAAGTTATATATGGAATTCTTAGAGATAAAATAAATATTAATGATATAGACATTAAATATCTAGACAAAATTTATCCTGAGATGAGTGGTTTATGTAAAATGGATGAAAAGATAAAAGAAGAATGTTCTGAAATTACTAAAAAACTACAAGATGGTGATGAAAATTATATAAAAATATGGAAAAAAATATTACAAGTAAGTGTTGAAGATATAAAAAAAATTTGTAATTATTTAGATGTTAAATTTGATTATTGGTATGGTGAAAGTGATGCTTATCCTTACTTAGAAGAAACAGAACAAATATTAGAATCAAAAAAGTTACTTGAAAAAAGTCAAGGTGCTTTAATTATTGATGTATCACAAGAAAATGATAACACAGCAATTCCACCACTTTTATTTAAAAAAAGCAATGGTGCATATTTATATGCATCAACGGATTTAGCTTGCTTACTTCAAAGAAAAAAAGATTTTAATCCAGATCATGTTCTCTATGTAACTGATTTAAGACAATCACTACATTTTGAACAAGTTTTTAGAGTTGCAGAAAAGATGGGTATTTTTAAAAGAGAACAATTGGAACATTTAGGATATGGAACAGTAAATGGTTTAGATGGTAAACCGTTTAAAACAAGAGAAGGAAGCGCCCCAAAACTACAATCGTTATTTGATGAAGTAAAAGAACTTTTTATTTCAAAAAAACTAGAGAATAAAAATTTATCTGATGAAGATTTAGATAAAATAGTAAATTCAATTTTAAAATATGGTGATTTACAAAATTCTAAAGAAAAAGATTATATATTTAATATAGATAAATTTTCTGAAACAGTTGGAAAAACTGGACCATACATTTTATATACATATTTAAGAATCAGTAAGATATTAAAAGATAATGAATATCAATATGGAGAATTAAGTGGAAAAATATATAATGATAGTGATAGAAACTTAAGAATGAAGCTTTTTGACGTGGAGGACTATGTTTATTTGGCCTTTAATAATAGAAATCCATTTTATATTGCGGATTATGTATATGATTTAAGTTTACTATTAAATACATTTTATCAGAATAATAATATATCTAATTTACAAAATGAAATACAAAAACATGATTGGTTATATATATTAAATATTTCTTCTAAAATTTTAAATGAAATGTTGAATTTGTTGGTAATAAGTATTCCTTCAAAAATGTAAAAACTTTATTTGAGAGATTTAATCTCATATAGAGTTTTTTTATTATATCTATATTAATATCTTTAATGATTTTTAATTCAATAATATCAAATTTATAAATTTAGAAATTCAAGTGTTTTTGACCAAAACGTAAATATGTGATAATCTATTTTCGAAAGTTGGTGTTAATATGCTGTTAGCAAGCGAATGGAAAGATTATGAATTAATTGATTTTTCATGTGGAGAAAAATTAGAAAGATGGGGCAATGTTTATTTACTAAGACCAGATCCTCAAATAATTTGGAATGATGAAGATTTAAGAAAAAAATATAACAATATAAATTCAATATATATCAGAAGTAATAAAGGTGGTGGTCATTGGAATAATTTGAAAAATACACCTGACAGTTGGAAAGTAAAATATAAAGATTTAACTTTTTTAATAAAACAAATGGGATTTAAACACACTGGATTATTTCCTGAACAATCAGTTAATTGGGATTTTATGATTAAAAAAATAAAAAATTCTAAAAGAAATGTAAAAGTTTTAAATTTGTTTGGATATACAGGAGGAGCTAGTGTTGCATGTTTATCAGCTGGAGCTAGTGTAGTACATGTTGATTCTTCAAGAGGAATGGTAGAATGGTGTAAGGAAAATGTCTTAGCAAGTAATCTAAATGATAAACCAATTAGGTATATTGTTGATGATGTTGTTAAATTTGTTAAAAGAGAAATAAGATGGGTAAATAAATACGATGCAATAGTAATGGTTCCTCCGAGCTATGGAAGAGGATCAAATGGTGAGGTTT
>JAQXRJ010000078.1 GCA_029218465.1 bacterium
GCACTTATATTGTATCAAGGTTTAAGTTTATATGTCTTTTATTATGAAAAAAAGTGCATATAATGTTTTAAACATTACACACACTAAAAATTATACATCCAAAAAAATAAGAGTTTTGCTCTTATTTTTTTTGATCTTTTAAATTATATTTTGTTTTTGTATTTCTATAAATTGAATACATTGCTTTATTACATATTAAATTGAATTCTCCAATGTATTCTACTGCTTTTGAATTGAATCCTAATTTTGATTCATTTAAACCTTTGTATTTATTATTTTCATTATTTGTAAAATTTCCTGATATTGCATTTAAATCAAATGTTTCTATACTTTTATGTGCATATTTTTCTATTATTTTCCATTTTAATAAATAACTTGGGTTAAGATTTCCATATTCTTTATCGAATCCATCTATTAATAAATACAATCTATTATTATGATTAATTATTATTGCACCACCAATTATTATACTTTGTGAATTTTTTTTAAGCAAATTTCCTGCTCTAATTAGATGTTTTTTATATGAAGCTAAAATTTTGTCTGATTCAATTTTTTTGTTTATAATTGCCCTTAAGTCTTTCCCTTTAGATGTTTGTTCTTGTATTAAATTATTTAAATAATCATTTGTTTCTGATTCTTTTTCATACAAATAAGTACTATTTTTTACATATGCTTCTGTATTTATTCTTGCATAATATACTTCAAATTCATCTTTGAACTCTTTTTTAAATTGTTTATAATACTCTAATGAATAATTTCCTTTAGTATTAATATATGAATATATTTTTTCTACATTATCTGTATTATCTTTAAAGATTTCTACTCCAAATTTTACTGCTTTTCTTAATTTGTTTCTTATTGTTTTGTCTAGTTTATAAAAAAGTTCACTTGATGATGCATCTTTTATATTTAATATAGCATGCCACCTTGGTTTTACTGCTTCCATATAGTTATTAAATCCGCAGTGTACAAATTCATTTTGCTTCAATACATTCATTATTTTTTGTATTTCAGTATTTGATTGAATAATATTTCCATTTTTATCTCTTATTGTTCTTATTATTAGAGGATCCATTTTCAAAATTAAATAACCTTGTTTAAATAAATATTTTTTTAAAGCTTTTATTAATTGTGGCATAATTGAGTAGTTTGTATAATCACATAATATTCCATGTGGTGCATATCCGTATTTAAAATTAATAAAAATTTGATGGCTTAAAATTAAAGAAGTTCCTATTAGTTTTTCTTTTTCAAATATTGCAATATAATTTGCAACAAAACCGAAATTTGACATTAGATTACCGTATTCTATAGTTTGATAATAATTGTCTAAAGAGTTATTAACTGTTATTTTTTTAAATTGTTCTTTAGAAATTTCTACTATTCTCATATGAACCTCCGTTTATTTATAATCAGATTATAACATAATTATTATTATTTTTAAACAATATTGTGGATAAAATCTTTCTAGAAATATTGCATTTTAGATAAACTTATGGTAGATTATTGTTTAGTGATATGGAGGGATTATCTTGAAAACTTTTTTATTGATTGTATCTTTATTATTAATTGCTATTGTATTATTACAAAGTAATAAAGCTGAATCTGCTTCTCAAATAATATCTGGTGGTAATTCTGATTTATTTAATAAAAGGAAAGAAAGAGGACTTGAACTTTTAATTAGTAGAATCACTTTCATATTAGGTATGATTTTCTTTTTGGTTAGTTTAATTGCAGAATTTATATAATAGGACTATAAAAAGTCTTTTTTTTATTGTATACTTTTTATAGGTGAATTTTATGAGAGACAAAATTTTACAATTATTAGAAAGTAGTAATAAAGCTTTATCATTAATGGAGATTGATTCATTATTAGATATAAAAACCGTTGAAGATACAAAGGAATTATCAACAATTTTAAGAGAACTTGAGGATGATTTTCAAATATATTGTTCTAATAAAGGAAGGTATATGCTTCTTAGTAAGAGTAATCTAAGAAAAGGTATCTTTAAAATGAACAAAAAAGGATATGGATTTGTTGATATATATGGTGAAGATGAAGACGTTTTTGTTGGCCCCACTAATATTAATAAAGCCCTAAATAATGATATAGTTATTGTTGAGATTATTAGTAAAAGTGGTCTCAAAAGAGAAGGAAGAATTTATAAAATATTAGAAAGAAATTTATCTACAATTGTTGGAGAAATATATTTTGAAAAAGATAAATGTTTTTTAATTCCTGATGATAAAAAAATAGAAATACAAATAGAAATTGAAAAAGATAAAACTAAAGGTGCTGTTGATGGACATAAAGTTGTTGTAAAAATTTTAAAAAATATTTCAAGAAATAGATATAAGGGTGAGGTTATAAGAATTATTGGACACAAAAACGATCCTGGAGTTGATATCTTATCTATAGTTTGTAAATATGAAATAAATGATACTTTTTCTGATGAAGTTATTAAAGAACTTGATAATATTCCTGAAAGTGTAAGCGAAATTGATAAAAAAGGAAGAAGAGATTTAACAAATGAAATGATATTTACGATTGATGGTGATGATACTAAAGATATTGATGATGCTATTTCGATTGACTTATTGCCAAACGGTAATTATAAATTAGGTGTTCATATTGCAGATGTTTCTTATTATGTTAAAGAAAGTAGTGCGCTTGATAAAGAAGCAATGGATAGAGGGACTTCGATTTATTTAGTCGATAGAGTTATACCTATGCTTCCACACAAATTATCCAACGGGATTTGTTCATTAAATCCTGGAGTCGAAAGGCTTGCAATTTCTTGTGTTATGGAAGTTGATGAGAATGGTAAAACCATTGATTATGAAATATTTGAAAGTGTAATAAAGTCCAAAATTCAAATGACGTATAAGAAGGCTAATTTGGTGATTGAAAAAGATGAAGTACCGGATGGATATGATGAATTTGTTGATAGCTTAAAACTTATGGATAAATTATCAAAAATTATAAGAAGAGCAAAAAATAACAGAGGATATATTGATTTTGCTGTTGATGAATCAAAAATATTAGTAGATGACAATTGCCATCCTATCGATGTTGTATTAAGGGAGAGAGGTAGAGGTGAAAATATAATTGAAGATTTTATGATTCAAGCAAATGAATGTGTTGCAACTCATATTTTTTATATGGACTTACCTTTTATATATCGTGTTCATGAATATCCTAAAGAAGAAAAGATTAGAGAATTTGTTAGCTTTTTAAATACACTTGGATATAAGATGAATGGCAACCTAAAAGATATAAGTCCAAAATCAATACAAAGACTTGTTAAATCATTAATTGATAAAAAAGAATTTAAAATATTGTCTAGTCTTCTTCTTAGAAATATGCAGAAAGCTATATATTCACCTCAAAATTTAGGACATTATGGATTAGCAAGTAAATGCTATACTCATTTTACTTCTCCTATTAGAAGATATCCAGATACAACTGTTCATAGGCTTTTAAGAACATACCTATTTAATGGTGATATAAGCAGTAATACATTATCTCATTGGAGTGAAAAATTAGTTTTTATTGCAGACAATTCTTCTTTTAAAGAAAGAGAATCTATTGAATGTGAAAGAGATGTTGAAAGCATGAAGATGGCTGAATATATGGAGGATCACATAGGAGAGGAATATAAAGGAGTAATATCTTCTGTTACTAATTTTGGAGTATTCATTCAACTTGATAATTTAATTGAAGGTTTATCACATGTAAATGATATGAAAGATTATTTTATATATGATGAATTAACTCAAACACTAACAGGAGAGAAGACAAAGATTAGATATACTTTAGGAGATGAGGTTTTAGTAAGAGTAAAGTCAGCTTCTAGAGATGCAAAAACAATTGACTTCGAAATTATAAAAAAAATGTAGGTGATATTGATGGAAATAAATAATAGAAGAGCGAGACATGACTATTTTGTAGAAGATGAATATGAGTGTGGTATGGTTTTAACAGGTACTGAAATTAAATCTATTAGAGACGGTAAATGCAATTTAAAAGACTGTTACGCTATTGTAAGAAATAATGAAATATTTTTAATTAATATGTTTATTTCTCATTATAAAGAAGGGAATATATTTAATCATAATGAAACTAGAAGTAGAAAGCTTTTACTTCATAAAAAGGAAATATTAAAACTTAATGATAAAATAAGGTTGGAAGGTTATACTCTTATCCCATTAAAAGTGTATTTTAAAAACAATAAAGCCAAGGTATTGTTAGGACTCTGTAAAGGTAAAAAAAATTTTGACAAAAGGGAGTCTTTAAAAGAAAGAGATATAAGAAGACAAATTGAGAAAAATGATAAAGAAATTTACAAATAATTGAAAAAAAAAGAATTATATGTTATAATTCTTCAAACGGGGCCGATTAGGGTTCGACAGGATAGATTGATCTTAAACTGCAAGTAGATGGCAATCTTTAAATGCATCAGTTAAATATAACTGGAAACAATAATCAATTAGCTTTCGCTTAGTAGATAGAAAGCACTTCTATAGTTTTTTTCCTATGAAAGACTAATAGAGGTTCATTTTTTAGTAGGATATATTATTATATAGTTTAGGTATAATAATGAAATTTTCTAAACTAGTTACATAATAGTTTGTTGATTACCTTTTTATGTAATGAATTAAATTAATCAAATAAACTTGTAGACGTTTTTGAAATATTTATTTTGGACGGGAGTTCGATTCTCCCCGGCTCCACCATAGAGAAATCTGGCTGGACATGTGTTCAATTTTTAAATAAATATAAATTCTAGAAATGGAATTTTTTTTATTAAGAAAGGAATTTTAGGTATGAAATTTAGTGTAGCATTAAATGAAAAAGAAAGCATATTACTTTTAGATTATATGAAAGAAAATGAAATTAAAAGTAAAGTTGAGGCAATAAGAAAATGTTTGAGAACTCCTGTTAGTATAGAATCAAAATATGATATGTCAAAAGACATAGATAGCAAATAAAATAGAATAATTTATAGAGAAAATAGTCAGAAAAAAATTATTAGAACAGTTTTATACCAATATAGAATTTCCAATAGATAAAGATGTAAAAACTGAATCAGGAATTGTTAGATTTTATGAAAATAATAAATTTTATAGTAATAAAATTATGGATTAATTTTATACGGGTTAATGATTTTATGTTTAAAAAATGTTATATTATATTTATTAAAATTATAATCTTAAAAGAGGGCTATATATGAAAGAAATTTATGATAAATTGAATTATTATTTAAATGATATTTGCAATTATTTAGAAAAAGAGCATCCATTTTTATTAGAAAATATAGATAAAATTTGTAGGATAAATGATGAATTTTTACGATTTTTAGGAAGTTACTCTTTAGAAAATAAAACTATTCAAAATAATTTAACTTATGAAGAAGTTTATTACCTAGCAAGAGAAATTATAGAAAATATTGATAAAAATTATTTAGAAAGTTTTGATAATTTAATACAAAGTGGAGAATTAGATTTTAGTTATGAAAATGATTATAATGATTCGGAATGCGTAAGTATGTATGAAAATGGGAAAGTAGTAAAGCAAATTATTAATATTAATAGAGAGTTTAATTATAACGATGTAATACTTTTAGTTCATGAATTTATTCATTATATAAATGGAAAAAAACAATCAATAAATAGAAATTATTTTGGCGAATTTTTATCGATTTATTTTGAATTCTATGCAATTGACTATTTACTTAAGAAAGGTATTAGCAAAGAAGAAATAGATTATTTATATAGAATAAAAAATGTAAAAGGACATTCAATTATATTCTATCAATATGAAATTATTTTATTAGCATATATAAAATTTGGAAATTTAGATGATAATACTTTAACTTTATTACAAGAGTACTTTTTAAATATTAAAAAGGAAGTCTTTGAAACAGAATGTATTACATTATATAAAAACTTGTGTATAGCTGAGGAAAAAGAAGATATAATTAAAGAAAATCCAAATGAACTTGGATGTGCTTTGGCAAAAGAATTTATGGCATATAATTATAAATATATATTAGGTACTTTTTTAGCAGTTTATGCTCATAAATATTCTGATTTTAATGATATTGTAAATTTAAATAATCATATTAATGAATTTAATGATAAAACAGTTTATGATATTTGCTCTGGTATAGGTATTGATTTAAATGATGAAGATTTTTCCAAAAAATTATTCAATTCTATGGATGAATATATAAACACTAAACAAATTGATCACAATAAACGCATTTAAAGTCAATAATAAATAAAAAAACATTAAAATAATTGAACATAAATATATGATACGTTATGATTTATTTATTAAATGCAACTGAACTTATTTTTTAATGGTGAGTGCAACCCCATTAGTAAACGCACCATTGGCGAATCTGTTCAAACTATTTGAACATTAATATAAATTAATTCTAATCAAATGATTTGAATTTTTTTTACGCATAGGCTATTTTGATGCTTATGTCAAAATACCTAGGTGACACAAATAAACAAAATTTCATACATTTAAATAAAAATACTTTTGATAAATTGAAAGTGTTTTTATTTTGTGCTAGAATTATAATTATAAAAGATACATTTTAACAATCAATTATAATAATATAATATAACGAGGTGAAATTATGTTTACAAATAAAAAAATATTTGTTCTTGGGATGGCAAGAAGTGGTTATGAGGTTTGTAAAGTTTTATCAAAATATGATAATGAAATACTAATTACTGATATGAAGGAACAAAATGAGGAACATGTTAAGGATTTGGAAAAGTTAGGTGTAAAATTTATCCAAACAGATAATCCAATTAATATGCTTGATTCTTCTTATGATTATGTGGTGAAAAATCCTGGAATTAGGTATGATCATCCTTTAATATTAAAAGCTAATGAATTAGGAATAAAAGTTGTAAATGAAGTAGAAGTTGCATATCATTTTTTACCTAAAGATACTTTTATTATTGCAATAACGGGATCAAATGGTAAAACTACTACTACAACTTTGTGTTATGAATTTATAAAGAGTATGGGTAGAAGAGTTCATTTAGCAGGAAATATTGGCTATCCTTTATCTAGTGTTGTTAATGACATAAAATCAGGTGATGTTCTTGTTATAGAAATTTCAGCCCAACAATTACATGATATGTATGATTTTAATGCTGATGTTAGTATACTTACTAATTTAACGCCAGTTCATATTGATTTTTTTGGTGATTATGAAAATTATATTTCTCACAAGTTAAAGATATTTATGAATAATAATAGAAGTAATATTGCTGTAATAAATAAAGGAAATGGGGATTCTATTAATATAACAAAAAGCATTAATTCTAATATAATATATTTTTCTAGCCATGTTAATACCGATGCATGCTTAAAAGATAACGCAATTTATTATAAGGGTGAAAGAATAATTAATCTATCTGATATAAAAATTAAGGGTAATCATAATTATGAAAATATCATGTGTGCTATTATAGCAACTAAACAGTTAGGAATTGATAATGAAACCATTAAGAAGGTTTTGCAAGCTTTTGGTGGTGTTGAACATAGAATAGAGTTTGTTGGTAAATTTAATGATGTAGAATTTTATAATGATTCTAAAGCTACAAATGTAAAATCTACTGAGATTGCGCTTAATGCTTTTAAGACTCCTGTTATATTGTTGTTGGGAGGACTTGATAGAGGTCATTCGTTTGACGACTTAAAAGATGATTTAAAATATGTAAAATATATTCTTTCATTTGGACAAACAAAAGATAGAATAAAATCATTTGCTTCAGAAAATGGTATTGAATGTTCAGTTTTTGAAACTTTAAAGGACGCAACAAATTATGCATGTAAAATATCTAAAAAAGGTGATACTATTTTGCTTAGTCCTGCTTGTGCTTCTTGGGATCAATATGATTGTTTTGAGCAAAGAGGAGATGAATTCAAAAAAATTGTTTCAAAATATTATAATAATTAATAGAAAATTTTTATTAATTATGGTAATATGTTATAAGAATAGAGGGATTATATGGTAATTATTGAATTTTTTAGAGATACTTTATCTGGTATATATTATTATATTTACGTTGCATTAAATATATTATTTATATTTGCTATCATTGGATATGTTGTTGAATGTAAAGAAGAAGAACAAATAAATAATGATGTTATGAATTTAGATGGTGCAGTTGTTGAAAATAATATTCAAACCGTTAAAACTGACATAAAAAATAATTAATGGAGGAACTATGAGTATAACAATAGAAAGTATTTTATCGATTATTAATAAAATAGTTGATATTCTTTTAGTATGGATAATATTTTATTATATTTTAAAGAGTATAAGAAACAATGTAAAATTAACACTTATATTTAAAGGAGTAATAATAATAATTGCGTTAAAGATATTAAGTAATGTGTTTAATTTTGTTACAATAGGACTTTTACTTGAGTATATTATTATGTGGGGGCCGCTTGCATTAATAATTGTTTTTCAACCTGAAATTAGAACTGTGTTAGAACAGCTTGGAAGAAGTCAATTGCTTGGCAGACACAAAGTTTTAACTGTTGATGAAAGAGAAAGATTGGTTTATGAAATAATTCAAACTATGGATTATTTAAGAAAAGCTCATATTGGTGGATTAATTGTAATTGAAAGAGATGTTTCTCTTAGAGATTATATTGAAAAGGCAAAAAAAATATATGGTGATATTTCTAGTGAGTTGTTAATATCTATATTTTTTCCAAATAACCCATTACACGATGGAGCTGTAATAATACAAGGGGATAAAATTAGTTGCGCAGGAGCGGTTTTTCCAACTAGTAATAATTTAAAGTCTAATAGAAGATTAGGTACAAGACATAGAGCTGCTTTAGGAATTGCGGAAGAAACAGATTGTATTTCTCTTGTTGTTTCTGAAGAAACTGGTAGATTTTCTATTGCTGTCAAAGGAGAATTATTTTATAATTTAACGATTGATGATATTAGAATGATGTTAATAGATGAACTAAGGCCAAAACAAGATATAGAAGAAGTAGAAGAGGAAGAAACATATGAAGAAAATAAGTAATAAAAGGGGATTTTTAAAAAAAATATATAACTTTTTTGATAAATTTATTATTACACCAATAACAAAATTAATAATGATTATTTCTGAATTATTTAAATTTAATAAATCTGGCTTGGATAGGTTTTTAAATAAAAAACAGTCTTTGCTTATAATTTCTTTAATTGCTGCATTTGCATTTTCTTTAATTGTTGACAATAAAATTACTCCTTTGATTGATAATTCTGCTGAAGTATTATATGGACAACCTGTAAGAGCTATTTATAATGAAGAATTATATGTTGTTGAAGGCGTTCCAGAAACTGCTGATGTTACTTTAATTGGTAGAAAATGGGATGTTTATTTAGCTAAGCAATATCCTGCTGATGAAATAGTTCTAGATTTACAGGATTTAAAAGTTGGTACTCACAAGGTAACTGCAAAATATAAACAATCTGTTTTATCTGTTGACTATAAACTTGATCCTTCAACTGTTACAATTGTAGTTTATGAAAAAGTTTCTGCTAATAGAGAATTAAGCTATGATATTATTCATAAAGATAAGTTAGATACAAAGCTTAATATAGAGAGTGTTTCTTTAAATAGAGATACAGTTATAATAAAGGGTGCTGAGTATAAACTTGAACAAGTTGCATCTGTAAAAGCGTTAATAGATATTGAATCTATTAGTAGTCCAAAAGTTGGCAGCATGACACTATCAAATGTACCACTTGTAGCATATGATGGTGATGGAAATCCTATAGATGTAGAAGTTGTTCCTTCTAGTGTAGATGCAACTATTAAAATATCTTCTCCAAGCAAAACTGTTCCCATCAAGGTTACTGCTACAGGTAATTTAAATAATAAGTCAATTAAAAGCTTAACTCCAAGTGATACTAATGTTACTATATATGGTTCTGAAAATGCATTATCTGATGTTGAATATGTTGAAGCTGTTGTTGATGTTGAGGGAATCAAAGAAAATAAAAAATATTCAGTTAATTTGAAAAAACCATCTGGAGTAAGAGAAATGAGTTTAGATAAGATTACTGTTAATGTAGAATTAGATAATATTGCTACTATGGAAGTGGAGGGTATAAGAATTAATCCTATTGGTCTTTCGAAAGGACTTAAAGTTCAAGCATTAAGTGAAAAAGACAGCAGTATAACGGTGGTTTTAAAAGGTAGTGAGTCTGTCATTAAAAATATAGATGCTTCTTCAATAAAAGTTTATATTGATTTGACCGATTTAGATGTTGGTGACTACGAAGTTGATATAAAAGTTAGTGGTGAAGATGATAGAGTTTTATATACATCTAAACTAAAAAAAGTTAAAGTAAGAATTAGTGAAAATTAAAAAATCCTAGTCATTGATTTTGACTTGGATTTTTTGTTAATCTTCAAAAAATAAACCAATATTTATTATACCAGCAATAGCAATCATTGAATATATTATTCTTGGTATTATATTTGTTGTGTCTCCAAACAATGAAGTCACAAGATTAAAATCAAAAAAACCTATTAATCCCCAGTTTAACGCACCAATTATAGTCAATACTAATGCTATTCTTTGTAGTGTTTTCATTTTCTTCCTCCTTTTTAATAATTCACTATTATCATAGACAATTATTTTGTTTTTATTCATGAATATATAAAAAATATATCCATATAATTAATTGAAAACAAATATATGTGGGGTGAATAATGAAAAATAAATTTTTGTTTTTAATTGTATTTTTATTTTTAATTTGCTTGAGTGGATGTGGTAAATATGGAGAAACGGATATCATCAAAGATTTAGAAAAAAATATATCTAATTCAAATTCGTACAAATTATCTGGAATTTTGGAGATAACTAATAATGATGATACATATCAATATGATGTTAATGTATCATTTAAAAAAGATGATAATTATAGAGTAAGTTTAGTTAATAAGTCGAATAATCATGAACAAGTAATTTTGAAAAATAGTGAAGGAGTATATGTTGTAACACCATCTTTGAATAAAAGTTTTAAATTTCAAAGTGAGTGGCCAAATAATAATTCGCAAATATATCTTTTGCAATCATTATTAAAAGATATTAAAAATGATAAAGAAAGAACCTTTGAAGAAAAAGAGGGCAGATATATATTCATTACAAATGTAAATTATCCTAATAATTCTCAGTATTTAAAGCAAAAGATTACTCTTGATAAGAATTTAAAAATTGAAAAAGTTGAAGTTTTGAATAATGAAGACATTGTTCAAATGATTATGACTATTAATAGTATTGACTATAATAGTGATTTCAATGATGATTATTTTGATTTAGATAGTATTATTGAACAAATAGATTCTAATGATGCAAATTATTCAGAAACTGGTAATAATGAAGAAAACAATATAAAAAATAATGATACATCTAATAATGAGTATGATAATGGTCAAAATAATGATGAACAACAAAATCAGACAAATTCTACATCAACTATTGATGATATAATTTATCCATTATATATACCTACAGGAACTACGTTGTCTGATCAAGAAAAAGTTTCCACAGATTTTGGGGAAAGAATTATTTTAACATTCGATGGTGAAAAGCCTTTCTTGCTTGTTGAGGAAAATTCAAATGTTTACGATGAATTTAGTGTTATTCCAACATTTGGTGAACCATATTTTCTTACAGATACTATTGGAGCGCTAAGCAATAATTCAATAACATGGTCAAGTAATGGTATGGATTATTATATTGTATCTGATGTAATGAGTCAGGTTGAACTTATTGAAATTGCAACTTCTATTTCTGCAATTCCAACTATGAAATAAGCACTTTTGTGTTTATTTTTTTTTTTTACTATGATAGAATTATAAATAGGAGATGTTAATTATGAAAAAGAAAGGAAATAAAAAAGAAATTTTAAATAGAGAAAAAATGAGTACTATACCAGAGGTAAAAACTTTGATTAAAATAGTTATTGGTATAATTCTTATTTTAATTATTGTATACTTTTTAGGTGGATTATTAACTGGTAATATTAAGCTAAAGAAGGATGAGGAAAAAGTTGAGATTCAATATTCAGAGATTCTAGCAGAACAAACATTTAAACAACCTAATAGTGAATATTTTGTTATTTTTTATAATTTTGATTCTAGTGAGAAATCCTTGATTGATGCATTATCAAGTGATTTATCAACTATTGTATCTATTTATAAAGTTGATTTAAGTAAAAAATTTAATTTAAGTTATATTACTAATGAAAAATCAAATAAAAAACCTACAAGCTCAAATGAGTTAAAAATATATGGTACTACACTAATAAGAATTAAAAATGGTAAAGTTATAAATTATGTTGAAGGATTAAGCAATATTAAAGAATATACTTTAGGACTATAGAGGCTTTTATGTTTTTTAAGGGAATAAAAAAGAATAAAGCAAAAATTCAAAAAAGTTCTTTTAAATTGATTGAAGTAATTATTGTTATGATTATTACCTCAATTTCTTCTATTACATTAACTATAATAGTCTCGCATACTATAAATAATACTTCTAAAAAAATTAAAACTGAAAGTGATTTATCAGAAGTTATTGATACATATGACGCTATAGTTAATGAATATTATGAATAATTAGATAAATCAGAATTAATTGATGCGGCTATTGAAGGTATGGTTGGTTGTTTAGATGACCCATATTCTATGTATATATCTAGTGAGGAAAGTGAATCATTTAGTGAAGAATTAAATGGAGAATACGTTGGAATAGGTGCTAGAATAATTAAAAAAAATGATGGTGATTTTATTGTATATGAGATTTTTGATAACAGTCCTGCTTATAAATCTGGATTAAAAAAAGATGATCAAATTATAAAAATAAATGGTGAGAATGTCTCTGATAAAAGTTCTACAGATTTAGTATCTCTTATCAAAAACGTAGATAATTCAAACGTAGAAATTACTGTTAAAAGAAATAATGAAGAATTAAAGTTTAACATTAAAACAGGTAGTGTTGATTTACCTTCTGTGGAATATAGGATTATAAATAATAATGATAGTAGTATTGCAGTTATAAATATAAGTGTATTTGCTGCAAATACGTATAAGCAATTTAATGAGGCTGTTAATAAAATAGGTAATGAAAAAATTGATGGATTGATTATTGATTTGAGAGGAAATACTGGTGGATATTTAACAGTGGCACAATCAATTATAGAGATGTTTGTAAATAATGGAGATATAATGTATCAACTAGATACTAAAGGTAAAGTATCTAAGATAGTTAATAGAAAAGAACCAATAATTAAATATAAAACTGTTTTATTAGTTAATAAAACAACAGCTTCTGCTTCCGAAATATTAACTGCATCATTGAAGGAAAATTTAGGATCAGAGGTTATTGGTGTTACTACTTATGGAAAAGGAAAAGTTCAGAAATTTAGAACATTATCTAATGGTTCAATGATTAAGTATACTATTCAGAATTGGCTAACTCCATCAGGAAAAGAAATAGATGGAAATGGAATAAAGCCTACTATTGAAGTTGAGCTAAATAAAGATTTTTTATACGATAAGAGTGATGAAAAGGATAATCAGCTTCAACAAGCAATAAAAACAATTGTTAATTATAAAAAAAATAACTTCAAATGAACTGAACCCCAAAAGTTGGACAGTTTATAAATAGTTTCTAATTAGAGGATTGTAACCTGTAATTTACGGGTGACAGTCCTTTTAATTTTACTTTAATTCTATCATAATTGTAATAATAAATATAGTCATCAATTGCTTTTATCAAATCATCTAATGTTTTATAATTATCTTCTTGGTCATAAAACATTTCTGTTTTAAGTATGCCAAAAAAGTTTTCCATCATCCCATTGTCCATACTATTTCCTTTTCTAGACATACTTTGTTTTATACCATTATTTTTTAATCTTTGTTGATAAGATTGGTGTTGATATTGCCAACCTTGATCTGAATGAAATATCAATCCCTCAAGATTACTATTCTTATCAAATGCTTTATTTAACATATCATTTATTTGTTCTAAATTAGGTGATTTTGAAGTGTTATAAGATATTACTTCACCATTATATCCATCTAATATTGGCGATAAATAACATTTTTCACCACGAAGATTAAATTCGGTTACATCCGTATACCATTTTTTATTTGGTTTATCTGCATTAAAATCTCTTTCAATTAAATTATCTGCAATTTTACCAACAGTTCCTTTATATGATGAATATTTTCTTTTATTTCTTTTTAATGGTTTTAATCCTAATTTAACCATTATTCTATATACTTTCTTATGATTTACATTATAACCTTGATTTCTAAGTTCTAATGTAATTCTACGATAACCATATCTTTCTTTATTATTAATAAATATTTCTTTAATTTTATCTATTATTTCTTTGTTTTTGTCATCTTTATCATTTTTAGATAAAGTATAATAATACACTGATTTAGCTAAACCAGATACTTGTAGAAGAATCATTAATGGATATGTTAGCCGAAGTTCACTTACAACATTTACTTTTTCTTCTGTTGTTGATTCTTTCTTGCTTGAACAACGGCTCTCAATTTTTTTGAGTATTCTAACTCAGCCTTCAAATATAAATTCTCTGTTTCAAGTCTTTTAATCTTTTCTTCGTTTGTTTCTTCTTTATTGATTGTTTTAATTTTTTTATCCATAGTTGGACAACCTCGCTTCCGTTCAACTATATTATAACAGTTTTCTTTATATTCTTTAATCCAATTAAACAAAATTCCATTACTAAGTAGCCCTTCATCTATAGCCACAGAACAAGCAGCTTCATTATTTATTAAAACGCGATTAATAATTCGCTCTTTCTCATAAGATGTAAAATTTCTATTTTTATTAGTTCTTAAAATATCGTAACCATGTTTATCAATCAATCTTATTAAATATTTTATTAAATCTTTTCTAACACCATATTTTTTAGAAATATTATTTATTGTATTACCTTGCTTTCTTTCTTGATAAATATTTATTTTATCTTCATAAGTTAATTTAGACATATAAAAACCTCGTTTCTATTTTGTCCAAGAAACGGGGTTCATATCAAAATGATGTTATTTTTTTAAAAAATGCTTGCTTTACAATATTATTATGTGATATAATTTAAAGCGTGTGACTAGCTTGGATGTGCAAGGTTGCCGATACGCCAGGGCAAGTTGTTCTAAAATATCGGGTTATTTGCGCGGAGCAAGTCTATACAGAGATATAGACGAAGGGAGGACGCAAAATGTCAAATAAAGTTCGTATCAAACTTAAAGCGTATGATCATAGAATACTTGATAATGCCGCTACTAAGATTGTTGAAGTTGCAAAGAGATTTAAAGCTGAGATTAGTGGACCAGTACCTCTTCCAACTGATATTGAAAAATATACAATATTAAGAGCTGTACATAAGTATAAGGATTCTCGTGAACAATTTGAAATGCGTACACACAAAAGGTTGATTGATATTAAAAATCCATCAAAGGAGCTTGTGGATGCGCTTGCTCATTTGGATATACCTAGTGGTGTTGATATTCAAATTAAATTATAATTTATAGGGAGGAACAAAAATGAAAGGAATCTTAGGAAAAAAGATAGGAATGACTCAAGTTTTTGCTAAAAATGGAAAATTAATTCCTGTAACTGTTATAGAAGTTGAACCTAATGTTGTTACTCAAATCAAGACTGTTGAAAAAGATGGTTATAATGCTATTCAATTAGGTGCAATGACTGTTAGAGAAAAAATTTCTAATAAACCAAAAATGGGTCATACAAATAAAGCAAATACTACTCCTAAGCGCTTCTTAAAAGAAATTAGAGGAGTAAACATTAATGAATATACTTTGGGTCAAGTAATTGATGCGAGTATATTCAAAGAAGGCGAGATTGTTGATGTTTCTGGAATAAGTAAAGGTAAAGGGTTCCAAGGCGTTATAAAAAGATACAATCAATCTCGTGGGCCTATGGGACATGGTTCTCAATATCATAGAGGAGTTGGTTCTTTAGGTACAATGTTACCAATGCACGTATTAAAAGGTAAAAAATTGCCAGGCCACATGGGGAATGTTGCATCAACTATTCAAAATCTAGAGGTTGTTGCAGTTGACTTAGAAAATAATGTTATCTTAATTAAAGGTAATGTTCCTGGTCCAAAAAAATCTTTAGTTATGATTAAAACTTCTATTAAAAAGGGTGATAAGGTAAAACCTGCTGAAGAGTTAATTAGTTATGAAGTAATTGAAGAACCATCAGAAGAAGTTACTGAAACTCAGAATGTAGAAGAAGTAAATACTACTGAAGAATAGTCATCACAGACTAATGTTAATATGTAAAGTTAAATGTGATGAAAGGAGGAATTGTAATGGGAAAACATACAATCGTAAATTTAAATGGCGAAAAGATTAAAGATATAAAGTTAAATGAGGATATATTCGGAATTGAACCTAATAAAAAAGTATTATATGATGCTATTATTTTAGCTAGAGCATCTTTAAGACAAGGAACTCATAGTACGAAAACACGTGCAGAAGTAAGCGGTGGTGGAAGAAAACCATGGCGTCAAAAAGGAACAGGTCATGCAAGACAAGGATCTATTAGAGCTGTTCAATGGAGAGGCGGAGGAATTGCATTTGGGCCTACTCCAAGAGATTATTCTAAAAAGATGAATCGCAAGGAAAGAAGATTAGCGTTGCTTAGCGCTTTAAGTATAAAAACTGCTGATATGGTAATCGTTGATGAATTGAAAGTTGCCACTCCTAAAACAAAGGATATGGTTACTTTGCTTAAGGGTTTAAAATTGGATAACATAAAAACATTAATAGTTGTTGATGAATTAGATGAAAATGTTATATTGGCTTCTAGAAATTTACAAAAAATTGCTTTAATTGAAGCAGGTGAAGTTAATGTGCTTGATTTAATTGCTGCAGATAAAATTTTAATTACTGAAAAGGCAATAAATAAAATTGAGGAGGTGCTATCATAATGGATACTAAATATTTAGAAATTATTAAGGCACCAGTTGTTACTGAAAAAAGTGCTAATATTGCACAAACTGAAGGAAAATACGTTTTCAAAGTTGATCCAAAGGCGAATAAAACACAAATTAAACAAGCTATTGAAAAGATTTTTAAAGTAAAGGTTGTTGAAGTTTCAACAATGAATGAAAAAGTAAAAACAAAGAGAGTAGGACGCTACAGTGGTCTTACAAATCGCAGTAAAAAAGCGATTGTAAAATTAGCTGAAGGTCAAACTATAGAAATCGGTTAGGAGGGTTACTTATGGCAATTAGAAATTTTAAATCAACTACAAATGCTAGACGTGGAATGAGTACCTTAATAAATACTGAAATTACAACAGATACTCCAGAAAGTAGTTTGCTTGTAACTTTAAAGAAAAATGGCGGTAGAAATAGCCAAGGTAAAATTACTTGTAGACATAAAGGTGGAGGAGCAAAAAGAAAATATAGAATTATTGATTTTAAAAGAAATAAAAGAAATATAATTGGAAAAGTTGCTACAATTGAATATGATCCAAATAGAAGTGCAAATATTGCTTTGATTAACTATATTGATGGCGAAAAAAGATATATAATTGCACCTAAAGGGTTAACAGTTGGAACTGAAATTTTATCTGGTGAAAATGTTGATATTAAGGTTGGTAATGCTTTACCAATAATGAATATACCTGTAGGTACTGTTGTTCATAATATTGAATTAAAGCCTGGAAAAGGTGGAGAGCTTGCTAGATCTGCTGGTACATCTGCTCAAATTCTTGGTAGAGAAGGTAACTATGTTATGATTCGTTTATCAAGCGGAGAGCAAAGAAAAGTTCTTGGAACTTGTTATGCAACTGTTGGTGAAGTTGGAAATGAAGACTTTGGTCTTATTAAATTAGGAAAAGCAGGTAGAAGCCGTCATATGGGTATTAAACCTACTGTTCGTGGATCTGTTATGAACCCTAATGACCATCCACATGGTGGTGGTGAAGGTCGTGCTCCGATTGGACGCAAAGGACCTGTTACTCCTTGGGGTAAACCAGCCCTTGGATATAAAACTCGTAAGAAAAAGGCTTCAGACAAGCTTATTGTTCGTCGTCGTAATGGAAAGTAAGGAGGAAATTAAATGGGTAGAAGTTTAAA
Source organism: bacterium (assembly GCA_029218465.1). Classification (GTDB taxonomy): domain Bacteria; phylum Bacillota_I; class Bacilli_A; order RF39; family UBA660; genus CAG-710. The sequence goes on from JAQXRJ010000078.1 coordinate 18,204, forward strand.
AAAAGGGCCTTATGCATTTGATAGATTATTAAAAAAGGTCGAAGAACTTAATAAAAATGAAAAAAAAGAAGTCATTAAAACTTGGTCTCGTCGTTCAACTATATATCCTGCTTTCATAGGACACACATTTGCTGTTCATAATGGTAAAGAATTTATTCCGGTTTATGTTACAGAGGATATGGTAGGACACAAATTAGGTGAATTTGCATTAACTCGTAAATTCGGTGGACATGGCGATAATAAAAAGAAGTAATGACTAGGAGGAGAATAAATGGAAGCAAAAGCAATCGCAAAATCTCTTAGAGTATCACCTATTAAAGAAAGATTAGTAATTAATTTAATTCGTGGTAAAGACGTAAATGTTGCGTTAAATATTTTAAATAATATGAATAAAAAACCAGCTAGACTTGCTAAAAAAGTATTGGAATCAGCTGTTGCAAATGCAGTAAATAATAGTGGTGCAAAAGCAGAAGAACTTTATGTTAAAGAAGCAAGAGTAGATGCTGGTCCTGTTATGAAAAGAGTTATGTTTGACTCACGTAGTCATATTGGACACAAAGATAAAAGAACTAGTCACATTATTATAACTGTGGCTACTAAATAATCTATAAGGAGGTTAATATGGGTCAAAAAGTTAGTCCAATTGGACTTAGAATTGGAATCAATAAAGACTGGGATGCTAAATGGTATGCTAATAAAAAAGATTTTTCTAATTATTTAGAAAATGATATGAAAATTCGTAAATTTATAGAAAAAAAACTTAAAGATGCATCTGTTAGCAAGGTTGAAATTGAAAGAAATAATAAGAGAACTGAATTAACTATTCATACATCAAAACCTGGAATTATAATTGGTCGCGGTGGAGAAGAAATTGAAAAGTTAAAAAAAGAACTTTCCAAATTAGTTAATGAAAATGTTCAAATATCAATTGTTGATATAAAGAAACCTGAAATCGATGCCAACTTAGTTGCTCAATCAATAGCTAATCAGATTGAGAATAGAGCATCATTTAGAATGGCTCAAAAAAGAGCAATTAGAAATGCTATGAAAAATGGTGTTAAAGGAATTAAAACTCTTGTTTCTGGTAGACTTGGCGGAGCTGATATGGCACGTGGTGAAGGTTATACTGAAGGTACTATTCCACTTCATACTTTAAGAGCTGATATTGATTATGCTACAGCTGAAGCTGATACAACTTATGGTAAAATTGGTGTAAAAGTATGGATATATAAAGGAGAAATCCTTCAAGAAAAAAAGGCTAAAGGAGGTAATTAATTATGGCATTAATCCCAGCTAGAACAAAATATCGTCGTGTTCATAGATTACCTTATGAAGGTCATGCAAAAGGAAATACAAAATTAAGTTTTGGACAATATGGTCTTCAAGCTAAAGAAGGTGCTTGGATAACAGCTAATCAAATTGAAGCGGCTCGTGTTGCTATGACACGTTATATGAAACGTGGGGGTAAAGTATGGATAAATATTTTTCCTCATATGCCATTAACGCAAAAACCTTTAGGAACTCGTCAAGGTAAAGGTAAAGGTAATGTTGAAAAATGGGTAGCAGTTGTTAAAGAAGGAAAAATAATGTTTGAGATTGCAGGTGTTTCTGAGGAAACTGCAAGAGAAGCATTAAGACTTGCTTCACATAAGCTACCAATAAAAACAAAGTTTGTTATGAAAGAAAGTGGTGATATAAATGAAGGTTAATGAAATAAGAAATCTAACCACTGAAGAAATCAATGCTAAGATAAAAGAAAGCAAAGAAGAATTATTCAATTTGCGTTTCCAACAAGCAACTGGTAATCTAGAAAAACCTTCAAGAATAAGAGAATTAAGACACACTGTTGCAAGACTAAAAACAGTCTTACGCGAACGTGAGTTAAATAATTAGGGAGGTACTATGGAAAAAGTTAGAAAAGAATTAGTTGGAAAAGTTGTAAGTGATAAAAACAACAAGACTATTACAGTTTTAGTTGAAACTTATAAGAAACATCCATTGTACGGAAAAAGAGTTAAATATTCTAAAAAATATGCTGTACATGATGAATCAAATAAAGCTAAAGTAGGAGATGTAGTAAGAATAGTTGAAACAAGGCCATTATCTGCTACAAAGAGATTCTACTTAAAAGAAATAATTAAAGAAGCAGTTATTCTATAACTCTTAGGTGAAGGAGGAAATAATTTATGTTACAACAAGAAAGTCGTTTAAAAGTAGCTGATAACTCTGGTGCAAAAGAACTTTTAGTTATACGTGTACTTGGTGGAAGCAAAGTTAAAACTGGTAATATCGGGGACATAGTTGTTGGTACAATTAAAAAAGCCACACCTAATGGAACTGTTAAAAAGGGTAAAGTTGTAAAAGCTGTAATCGTTAGAAGTAAATTTGGTGTTAGAAGACCTGATGGTTCTTATATTAAATTTGATGATAATGCTTGCGTAATAATAAAAGATGACAAGAGTCCAGTAGGAACTCGTATCTTTGGACCTGTAGCACGTGAACTTCGTGATGCAGATTACATGAAAATAGTATCTTTAGCTAAAGAAGTGCTATAAAGGAGGATATTATGAACTTTAAAGTAGGAGATA
>JAQXRJ010000079.1 GCA_029218465.1 bacterium
TATGTATGATAGATTTGTTGAGCGTTTATCAAAAAGTAAATATAGAGATAATTTCATTTTAAAAGGTGGTTTCTATCTAAGTAATCTATTTGGAATTGATAATAGAAGTACTATGGATATAGATACTGCAATCAGAAAAGCAGAATTCACTGAAGAAAATCTCATTAATATGATAAATGAAATTATAAGTATCACTATAGATGATAATGTGAAATTTAAAATCGAAAAAACCGAACCAATTCTTGATGAGGATGAGTATGGTGGGTTAAGAATTACTATTAATTTTATGTTAGAAAATATTAAGGATAAATTTCATATTGATTTAGCAACTGGGGATCCAATATATCCAGGACCTGATAATTATAGATATGAGTCTTTAATAGGCGATGAAGTTTATAAGGTTTGGTCATATAATCTTGAAACAGTTCTTGCTGAAAAAATAGAAACAATTCTTAGTAAACTTGAAACGAGTAGTAGAATGAAAGATTATTATGATATTTATTTAATATACAAGTTTAAGTTTGATAAAATAAATAAAGAAAAATTTAGGGGAGCTGTCGAAAAGACATTTAGAAAAAGAGATTTTAATGCTGATCTAATAACAAACTTGAATATTGTTAAAGAAAGCAGAGTTTTAAAAGATAAATGGATAAGCTATTCAAGAAAAAACAGTTATGCTAGAAATGTTGAATTTGAAGAAACATTAGAATGTCTTGAACAATTTATTGATATAATAGTTCCAGTAGCAGTTTAATAATTATAGTTGGGGGAGTTTATGAAGAATATTTTAAAAATGGATAATGTTAAAGCAAAATCATTTTTTCTTAAGCCTGAAAGTTACACTACAATTGATTTGCCTGTTTATTTTAATTTTTCAAAAATATTGGATGGTATAAGTAAAAAAATTAAAGGTAAAGATTATAAAACCTTTTTTAAAGCAAATGAATTTCCTGGAAATTATAGTGACGTTAATTATAAGATATATAAAAATAAAAATGGTAGATATGCATGGCGCCCATTAGAACTTATTCATCCTTTTTTATATGTTTCTCTTGTTGATGTAATAACAGATAAAGATAATTGGACAACTATACTAAACAGATTTAAGGAATTTAGTAAAAACAAGAATATAGTTTGTAGTAGTATGCCAAACGAGTCTTCAAAAAAATCAGGAGATAAAAGAGCTAATATTATAAATTGGATTAATAAAGTTGAGCAGGAATCTATAAAACTTGCTTTAGATTATAAATATATGGCTATAACGGATATAACAAATTGTTATTCATCAATTTATACTCATACGATTTCTTGGGCATTATATGGTGAAGAATTTGCTAAAGAACATAAAGATGATAAAACATTGTTAGGTTATAAAATAGATTATATATTAAGACAAATGAATTATAATCAAACAAATGGAATCCCACAGGGAAGTGTAATAACTGATTTTATTGCTGAAATGATTTTAGGATATGCTGATTTATTATTAAGTGAAAAATTATCTTCAATGCAAATTGATGATTATAAAATTATTAGGTTTAGGGATGATTATAGAATTTATACTAATGATGAGAAAAACCTGACTATTATTCTTAAAGCATTAACAGAAGTATTATTAAATTTGAATATGAAGTTGAATGAGAAAAAAACAAAAATCACTTCAGATATAATTGCAAATAGTATGAAAGAAGATAAATATAAATATCTTGGAATAGAAAATATATCAAGTTTTTCAATTGATAAGCAATTACTTATTATAAAAAAAATAGGTGATAACTATCCTAACAGTAGTAGGCAAAAAGTATTATTATCAAACCTTTATAATAAAAAGATAAAAAAATTGAAAAATAGTCCTAGAAATTATAAGCAATTAATAAGTATATTGGTAGATATAGCATTTAATAATCCTGATAACTTAAATGTTTGCATCGTTCTTATAAGTGAGCTTGCAAAAAGCTTATCCAAAAAAGCAATGATTGGATTAATAGAAAGTATACAAAATAAGTTTAGCGATATTCCTAATACAGAATTTTTAAGTATATGGCTTCAAAGGATTATTATTACTACTAAGAGTGATTATGATTTTAATGAAACAATATGCAAAAAGGTGGCAAATCCTACTATAAAAATATGGAACTCTGATTGGTTAAATTATGACATATTAGAAGAATCAATAATAAATGTAACAGAAAGAGATGGCATTAGCTATAACATATCTCTTGAAGAAGCTGACAAGTTCAATGTTTATTAAAATGTTTCAGATAAAACAAGAGTCGAAATTAATCGGCTCTTTCTTTATGATTTAAAAATGATATTTTTTCTGCTCTAATTATTAAACCATTTTCATCAGCATCTATCTTTCCTTTGATACCAATTAAAGAATCTTCTTCACAATTGTTTATTATTTTTTTTGCAACATCTGTGCTAGTGATAATTGGAATAGTTATATCTCCATTTTCTTCATTTACACCAATGACTAAACAAGAAACATTATCATCAATAATTGTTATGGATCTATATCTTCCAAGTAGAAGACATCTATTTAGGTAATCCATCGTTAATCTCCTTATCAAAGTATGCTAATGATTTAAGAAACTCTATATCAATATCAAAGTATTTA
>JAQXRJ010000080.1 GCA_029218465.1 bacterium
TACCAGAGTGGAAGTTACAATATATGGCAGAAGCTATATTTAGGAATCTTACACAAAATTCAGATAATAGAAGAGAATTAGCAGAACGATTATTTAAAGGAGTTGATATAGATGAACATCCTGAAAAGAAGATGTTACAAAAAATTGATAAATTGAATCAATTAATTGAAAATGAAACAACTAAGTTAGATAGATTAATGGATAATTATTTGGATGAAACAATAGATATAAATTTATATGATATGTTTCAAAAGAAATTATCTAGTAGAATAGAAAAATATAAAATGGAAATATTAGAATTAGAAAAGAAATGTTCATCACTAGAACCATTAGATGTAAGAATTGAAAATGCTAAAAAGAGTATAAGAAAATTATTAGACATTAGCTATAATGGTGTCGATGAAAAAATAATAGAGGAATTCGTAGAAAAGGTTATAGTTCATAAAGATTATTTTGAATGGAAATTAAACTTTATGAATGAAACGATAAAATTAGAAGTAAATGGAAAAGATGAATTCATGCTTGAACATAAGTAAATAGGTTATTTTTATGGTATAATTTTAATTGAAAGTAAGGTGATTGATTATTAAAAAAATTGTGTTTTTGGTTGATACTAAAGATTGTAATTATTTGATTATAAATAATAAAAATAAATTGGAATTGCCATCATTAAATATTAAAGATGATATTGAAGATGATTATTTTCTTTGTAAAAAGTATGAAAAAAAATATAATCATTCTATTCGTGATATTTTAGTAATAGAAAAAAACGAGAAATACATTTTTGTTAAATGTAAAACAGATACTAAACCAAATAAAGGTGACTACAAAGTTGGCGTTATAAATGAAATAATGGCACTTATTACAAATGATTTTCATAATCAATTGCTTTTAAATTTATCTATTAAAATAGGACTAGAAATTCTTAATGATTCATTTTGGTTGGGCATTATTTTAACAACTGAAGATAAAATTAAAGATTTAACAATGAAAGCTTTGTTGACTGATTTCCTTTTGTTTTTTTCATCGTCGTTTTGCGAGGAAATAATTATATATAAATTTGGCGAAACAAAAGATCCTAATTATGTTTCTGATACTCAGGTAAAAGAATTAAGAAAAAGATATTTAAAAAAATGTCCTTTATATAAATCAAAAACTATGAAAAGTATAATAAAAGAAATGGGCATTGATTTTGATAATTATGTTTTTGATAATGTATTAATCTTTTCTGATGATGAATTATTAGATATAAATAGTAGAACTTGGCTAAATAGAAATAAGGAAAATTCTGATTTATATAATGGTATTATTTTAAGCCCTAGAAGATGGATAAAGAATATGTATCCTCAATTAAATGATATATTTGAGGAAGTTAGAAAACCATATATAGAAGAATTTGTTAATAAATTTAATAAAAGACAATTAAATTTTAAATCATATTCGTCTTTCAAACTATTTGATAATAATTTATCAAGTAATGAAAAAATATATATTATGCAACGTATTGGGTTAATAAAAACGACAATGTATTTTTCAAAAATATTTGGAAGAGGTAATTATATTACTATAAATGAAGAAAAGAATATAAAAGTTAGTTTCGATAGATTTTTAATGAAAGTTAAAGCTGAATTAATTGAATTATTGTGGAATGATAAGTGTCAAAATAGTATTCCTTTTTTAGATGATGTTTTAGAAAAATATCCAAAAGAAATATGCAATGAATTTTTTTCTATTAATAGAAAATGCAGAGATAACATTCATTATGGATTCTATTATGAATTAACTGATGAAGAATTAAATATATTAGTTAAATATCAGGATTTATATTTGAATTATATTATTTGTGAATTTGAAAAACATTTAATAATTAAATTTGGTGTTGGGTACAAAATAGGATTAGCCCTTGCAAGGCTTCAATACTGGGCATCAAATTAACGATTAATAGGTCATTTTAGTCTGTATGGAGTGTAGTCACATTCCGTTAAGTTATCCTTGGTTTTATGGCTCACAAGCTGTTATTAATAATAAATAATTAGTAAAATCACTAAAAATGAATATAATATAAATGGGTATACTTAATTTGACATTTTAAAAAAAT
>JAQXRJ010000081.1 GCA_029218465.1 bacterium
CTTTACTAGGAGGATATGTTAATGAAAATAGATGTGTTACAGGTTCAAAGTGAAGAAAAAAATGAATTTGAAATAAAATATAACGACACATTGCAATATAAAGCAAAATTACCTTTTATTTCAATTAATGAACCACTAAATTTAGAAAAACTTAGGAGTATTAAAATACTTGATACAAATGGAAATGAAATATATACGACTGATTATAAATATATTGAAAATTTTAAAGAAGAACTTATTCCAATGAAATTTTTAATAACTGGTAGTCAAAAATTTAATCAATTACTATTTACTTCAGATAAAAATATAATTAAAATTTATTATGAAGAAAAAGAACTCTTGAATAATAGATATGTCATAGAAATAAATGATAAACAGTATTTTTGTTATTCAATAGAAGATGGCTATATTAGGCATTTCCCTATATATGATGGTGATATACAAATTGGTGAAGCCTTAAAATCTAATATAGTTATAGATGGCAAAGATGAATATTATTGTTATTTGAAGGATGGTTATGAAATTTTAAGTGATGGAATTGTAGCGTTATTATTATATTTAGATAGAAGTGAATATAGTTCATCATATTTAGTTAATAAATCTTATAATTTATCAAAAAATTATTCATATAATAAAACAAAAAAGTTTTATGATAAGGAATGGGTTAAAAATAATTTTGGAGATGAGTTTTATAAAAAAGTAGATGAAAATGTTAAATTAGTTAAAGAAAAGTTTAAGCATCCTTTAAAAACATCTGAAGAACAATGGAACTCTATGTCAGAAAGAGATAAAAAATTATTACAATTTGTTTTAATAATGCCGTGGGCAATGATGTTTATAGTTTCATTAATTGTTTTAATAGTAATATTGTTGTCTAATTAAATTATTTTTGTTGCTAGAAAATTGACATATTAATTAACGTGTATAAAGTGAGTATAACATAAATAGTTATTAATTTGTTTATTGTAATGCATTTTTTATGTTATAATAATGTTATTATATGATTATTTTTTAATAAGGTGTAGGTGAAATCATGGAAGATAAATTTAGTAAAGTGTTGAAAAAGTTAAATGGTTTATCTGATAAAGAAATTATACTATCGAGAGAGAAAAACGGCTCAAATGAATTATCTCAAAAAAAGAAAACACCCATGATTGTAAAAATATTAAATATTTTCAAAGAACCTATGTTTTTATTATTAATTATGGCTGCAAGTGTATATTTTATAGTTGGAGAATATGGCGATGGAATGATAATGCTTGTATTTGTAATAGTGATATGTTTTATAGAGTTTATTCAAGAATTTAAAACAGATAAAGCGCTAGAAGAGTTAAATAAATTATCTTCTATAAATGTTAAAGTATTTAGAAATGGTAAAGAAGTATTTGTATCAAGTGATAAAATAGTTGTGGGAGATATTGTTCTATTAGAAGAAGGAGATAAAGTACCAGCTGATGGTAAGATATTATATGCTCAAAGTTTAGGAGTTAATGAATCTTCTTTAACTGGAGAATCTAAAATCGTTTATAAAAACACTAAGGAAGATAATGAGAATCATTTTAAAATAAATATGTGCTATTCTGGAACGGATATAACAAATGGAATAGGTATACTTAAAATTACTTCTGTTGGAAATAAAACAGAGTTGGGACTTATAGGGGAATCACTTAATTCAGTAAAACAAGAAAAAACTCCATTAGAAAAGCAAGTAAATAAATTGGTTTTTGTATGTACAATTTTTAGCGGAATAATATTCTTTTTAACATTAATAATTACATATATAAATCATTCTGAATTAACTTTTTCAAATAGAATAGTACAATCTTTACTATCAGGTATTACAATTGCAATGGCAACGATTCCTGAAGAAATACCAGTTATATTAACAGTATTCCTAGCTATAGGAGCGTGGGAATTAACAAAAGAAAAAACACTGACAAGAAATGTTAAAACTATTGAAACTCTGGGAGCTGTAAATGTTTTATGTACTGATAAAACGGGAACTTTAACAGAAAATAAAATGGTCGTTCAAGATATTTACAAATTTAGTGATACATTTTTAGATACACTATATTATTCTTGTCCTTTTGTTGCTTATGATCCTATGGAAATTGCTATAAAAAAATATTGTAATGAAAACAAAGAAATTGATATAAAATCTTCCTTAACAAAAGAATATGCTTTTACAGCTGAAACAAAAATGACTGGACAAATATGGGATAATAAACTATTATGCGTAAAAGGTGCATATGAAAGTGTTTTGCCACTTTGTAATTTAAGTGATATAGATTATAAAATAATTGAAGAAAAAATAGATGAATTTGCTAATAATGGATTTAGGGTGATAGCAGTAGCAAAAAATGACAATTTAAAAGAAGTACCTAATAATTTATTTGATTCAAAGTTATCTTTTGAGGGATTGATAGCACTATATGATCCTCCTAGACATGGAGTTAAAGCATCTTTAGAAAAATGCTATTCTGCTGGAATTAGAGTCATTATGATTACGGGTGATAATGGAGAAACAGCAAAAGGAATTGCTAAAAAGATTAATCTTAAAAATTATGACGAAGTTATTACTGGAGTTCAATTAGAAAATATGAGTGATGAAGAATTGTTTGAAAAAGTAAAAACAGTTAATATTTTTGCAAGGGTTTATCCTAATCATAAAATGAGAATAGTTAATGCGCTACAAAAAGATAATAAAATAGTTGCAATGACAGGAGATGGAGTCAATGATGCCCCTGCATTAAAGAAAGCGAATGTCGGAATTGCCATGGGCCAAAGAGGTACTAATGTTGCAAAAGAATCTGCAGACTTAATTCTATTAGATGATAACTTTAATACAATCATAAAAGCAATTGAGAATGGAAGAAACATTTATATTAATATAAGAAAAGCTATTTCTTATATTATTGCTATTCATGTTCCTATTGCGCTTTTATCTTTACTTGTATCAATATTAAAACTTCCTGTCATATTATTACCGATTCATGTTATGTTGTTGGAATTATTAATAGATCCAACATCATCTGTTGTTTTTCAAAGAATAAAATCAAATAAAAACATTATGAAAAATAAACCAAGAAAAATTAATGAGCCAATATTAAATTTAAAAAATATAATTAAGAGTATTGCTCAAGGATTACTTATTTTTGGTGTTGTTTTTATAACGTATATGTATATGATTAAAAATAACATTGATAAAAATTTATCTATAACAGTTGCTTATTCTACTTTAGTTTTATCTATTATGTTAATTACATATCAGTTAAAAAATAATAATTCAACAATAATGAATTTTTTGTGTAGCTTTAAAGATAAAGTATCTTTAGCAGTTAATATAGGGATCATTATCGGTTTGCTATTATATATATATTTACCTTTTTTTAATGGTATTGCTAATACGTGTCCTTTAACTGCAAGATGGTGGATTTTTATAATAATTCTTGTTTTATTAGCAATTCTACCATTTGATATATTCAAAGTATTTAATAATAAAAGATAATTAATTATAAATAATATAATATAATTAATATGAAAATGGTTAATATGTATTTTGAAAATAATATAATCCTAGTAATAGAAAAAACTGAAATATCTCAATAATTGTTGCAAAATAATAAAATATTTAAATTGGGAAACTAATGAAATATGTTAGACATTGAATAATTAAATAATTGTCATATATATACTTTCTTTAAACTATTCACTAGCGCTTGCTTTTGATTCAAAGTAAATTAATATATTCATAAAAAGCATTAATAAAAAGAAAGAATTAAAAATTAATTGAACTAATACTTGGGTCAAAAAATATCCAGTATTGACAACATATCGCGAAAAAGTGAATATGTCTAAATATTTATTAAAAATTCATCAAATTCTAGATAGTATGTTTATATTAAAAGACATACTTTATCATAAAAGAAAATAGCTAAAATTTATTAAATAATATGTTTAAAAAAATATTTATAGAGGTGTTAATATAAATGAGTAAAATTTTAGAAGTAAGAAATTTAACTAAATATTATGGATCAGTATTAGGAATTGAAAATGTTACTTTAGATTTAAAAAAAGGAGAAGTTTTTGGTTTTATAGGACCAAATGGAGCAGGAAAATCAACAACAATTCGTTCAATTTTAAACTTAATAAATAAAACATCAGGAGAAGTATTAATTAACGGAAAAAAATTTGATAGAGATAATATAGACTTAAAAAAAATAATCGGTTATTTACCTAGTGAGATTAATCTTTATGGCGATTTAACAGTAAAGGAAATGCTGGATTTTCATGAAGAATTCTATAGTAATAATATTAATAAAAGAAGAAAAGAGTTAGTAAAAAGGTTAAATATTGATGAAAGAAAAAAAGTAGAGGATTTGTCTTTAGGAAATTTAAAAAAATTAGCTATTGTTTTAGCATTTATGCATGAGCCAAAATTGTTAATACTTGATGAACCAACAAGTGGTTTAGATCCAATAATTCAGCAAGAATTTTATAAATTATTAAATGAAGAAAAGAAAAAAGGGACAACAATTTTTTATTCCACACATATATTAAGTGAAATTTCTAAGATATGTGATAGAGTGGGAATAATAAAAGAAGGGAAGTTATTAAAAATTGAGCCAGTAAAAGAGTTAATGAATAAAAGTTTATCATATGTTACTGTTACATCTAAAGACTGTGATAAAATAATTGAAGAATTAAATACAGAAATATCAAGTTATGATGATAATACAATAAAATTTAATAATATAAAAGATCCAAATAATTTAATAAAAATATTGGCTAAATTTAATATAGATAAATTATATATAGAACAAGCATCATTAGAAGATATTTTCTTGCATTATTATGAATAGGGGAAATAAATATGTTTAGGAGAGAATTGAAAATAAACTTTAAAAGTTTTTGTATATGGACGTTTATAACAATTTCGCTTTACTTTGTTGTTTTTTTAGTATATCCATCTATTTCTAATGGGACTGAAATAGAATCATTAAATCAAATGATGAAAATATTTCCAGAAGATATATTAAAGGCATTTAATATGGATATATCTTCGATAGATAATGTTTATGGCTGGTTAAAATCAGAAGGATTTGTATTTATTTTATTAATAATTGGATGTTACTCTGGCATACTAGGGTCAAATATCTTATTAAAAGAGGAAAATGATAAAACTATTGAATATTTAGCTGTATTACCTATGAAAAGAATAAATATTATTTTAAGTAAAAGTTTAGTTGGAATTATTTATATAATATGTTTAACACTAGTTATTGGAACATTTAATTTTTTAGGATTAAAATTAAGTGTAGATTTTAATACAAAACAATACATATTATTAAGCTTAACTCCACTTATTTCATCTTTCTTAATTTTCTTTATTTGTATGTTTTTATCAACATTTACAAACAAAACTAAAAAAATGTTAGGGGTAAGTTTAGCATTAATTTTAGTTAGTTATGTATTAAATGTATTATCTTCATTATCAAAAAATATAGAATTTTTAAAATATTTTTCTGTATTTACACTTTCTGACATTAGAAATGTTATATTAAATGTGTCAATTAATATACGTATGGTAGTTATCAGTTTAATTGGTTCTATGTTATTTTTAATTTTATCAATTATTAAATATAATAAAAAAGAATTAGTATAATAAATTGCTGTTTGAAAGTGAGCTGATTTTTTTGAATAAAAAAATTTTTAATCCAATTAGTATGTTTTTAAGTGGTATTATATTAGGAATTATAAGTAGATTATTTGATATTTATACTCAAAATTTAGGAAATATATTTTCACAAATGTCAATATGGATATTGTTTGGCGTTATAATTTCAATATATAGTGTTTCTAAAAGAAAAGCAATGATTAATATACTTCCCTTTTGTTTTGGAATGCTTATATCATATTATTTTGTTGCATTTATTACAAAAGGCGTTTATGATAATACTATTATAATAGGGTGGTCTGCATTTGCTTTATGCTCTCCAATTTTTGCATATTTTACATGGATGACTAAAGAAAAGGGTTTCTTTCCAAAAATAATTAGTGTTGGTATTGTATTTGTATCCTTATTATCAAGCATAATATTATTTGATAGATTAAGAATTTATGATTTTTTAATTAACGGAATAATGATTTATTTTTTGTTTATAAAAAAAATAAAAAGGTAAACTTTAATAATTAAAATAATATTTGTATTTACAATTGTTATTTGATATCCTATAATTATAATAGGAGGAGAGAAATATGTTGAAAAACAAGAAACTTTTCGGGGGATTAATTATATTTAGTGCATTATTTACTTTAGTTCCATGTATTGTTAATGCATCTGCAAAGACGGATGAAATGATTAAAAAAATTTCACCTGATGGAAAAACGGCTGTATTTAAAACTGTGAAACCAAAAGATGCTTTGGACAGCCAATTTTTAATTACATCATATGTTGAAAGTATAATTGGTGAAAAAGGATATTATACATTTGCATATTGCGAAGCGCCTTATACAAAATGTACAATTGATATACAGTCAGAGGACTTAGAAACATCTTAGGATTCTGAAAAACAAGAAACTGTAATATTAAAAGGTGAATATGGTAAGTATGAATTAAATGTTACTTATGATGAACCAAAACAAAATATAAAGGAAATAAATAATATTATTTCTAAATTAAAAAGTTCAAATATGGGTGATACAAAAACTATGTATCAGGTTGATGACTTATCATTAATTAATTATTATATGACAAGTGCTAAATCAGAATTATGGAATCCAGGTGCTCCAGGGCGTGCTATAAAATATGTTAGCGAATTAAATGAAATAACTGAAGGAGCTAATGTTAGTTATGGAATGTCAGTTGCGGCAGGTCAACAAGATGATAGTTTAATGTTCGAATATGCATATGGAGGATTAATTGTTTTTTATAATGGATATGCATATGGTCAAAAGCAAGAAGGTGTCTATTTAAAACGAGTATTATATATTCCACAATCAACTGAAAATACTAAAGAAGCCTATGTTGCTGCTGCTCAAAAAAGAATTAACGATTATTTAGGAAATAATGATGTTATTGTTTCTTATGGTGGAACTATATCATCACTAGATAGTGATGCAGAAGATCCACAATTACCTGTTATAACTGATGATGGTAATTACTATAACATTAAAATTAAAGGAAGAACTTATAAATTTTACATAATAAAAGGGACTTCAGATAAATTGAAACCACCTATTTATAATGCAAAGAACTTAGATTCCAATATTACTGTAACTAGTAAAGATTCAAGTATCCCGCTAGATACAACAATTAATGTGAAGCTAGTTGAAAATAAAAATATTAAAGACAAGATAGGAACTGATAACTATATAACTTATGATATTAATTTATACTCAAATGCTAAAGAAGCAAGTATTGAGAAAATAACTAATGATTTATTTGAGGTTTCAATCCCAGTACCAGAAAGATTAAATAATAAATCATTAATAGTTTATTATGAAACAAATGAAGGTAAATTAGAAGAACATGAAGTTACTGTTAAAAATTGTTTGGCAGTATTTACAACTGATCATTTTAGTAAATATACTCTAGCAGAAAAGACCAACGCTAAAGCTGAAACTTTAGAAAAAAATCCACAAACTTATGATGGAATTATGAAATGGGTTGCTTTAGGATCAATTTCAATTTTTGGAATTGTTGGTACAGTTGTTTATGTAAAAAAACATAATATTTAATTTATAATGAAATTTGAAAAAGTAATTTATTATAATACTTACAAATATTTATGTATTTTTGATAGCTAATGTGTTATTAACACATTAGCTATTTTTATATAACAAAAGTCAGATAGTATGTAAATTGTTTATTAATAATAAAAATCCTTTTGCTTTATGAATATTTCAATAAAAAGCAAAAGGATATAATTTTAATATTAAATAATCATATTTTATTTCAAGAAATTTTTATTTATTTTTCTGCATATAAGCTTATCTGATGCAGCTAATATACCTGGCAAAATTAATAATATTAATATTGAAGAAGCTAATGCTCCTTGTGAAATTGTTTCACAAATTTTTGCCGTTATTGCTGATGCAAAACTTGCAACTATAAGTGTTACAATAATCAATACTGATGCAGAGCTTATAATTGTATGAATAGATTTATTATATGAATTGATTATTGAGTCCTTTATATTCATTGTTTTTCTTGATTCTTTATAATATGAGGTATATACAATTGCATAGTCAATAGTTGCACCCATTAATATTGCTTGTACTATTAATAGAGATATGAAATATACAGATCCTCCAGTAACTGAAATGAAACTCATTGTTATATATACTGCACATTGTATTATCAAAACAAGTAATAGAGGTATTAATAAATCTTTAAATGTTATTGCTACTACTATAAATATGAATATCATTGTTAATGCGGTAATTTTATTTAGTTCACTATTAAATGTTTGGCTCATTTCAACTGCCATTGGAGAATTTCCTACTATGTATATTCCATCTTTATTTCCTAGATTTTTTTCTATTTCATTTATAAAATTAAACGTTTCACTTGTTTCAAAAGGATATGTAGTATTTAAAACAGCCCTTGAATAATTGTTCGAAACAATAAGTTTTTTTGATTTATCAATAAGTTCTTTTGAATTCTTTATTTTTTCATTCATTTTTCTATCAATAAAATTATTAAATTTAGAATCGTTTAATATATCATGATTTAAATAATTAATAAATTCCTCTATAGTCATTTGCCATTCGCTATTGTATTTGTTTTTACTACCGTTATATATGTATATCAAATCTATTAAATTTTTATTAAGTTTGTTATCCAATACTTTTAAAGTATTAAATAAATCTTTCGATGTATATTTTTCGTTATTTAATGACATACTCATAATTGTATTAATAGTTGATAATTTATTTTTAGTTGCTTTATCAAATTTGCTTGAATATTCTTTGTTGTTCATAACATCTTTGATTATAAAGTTAATATAATTATATAGTGATACTTTTTCATTCAGTTTAATATATTTTGAATTATATATGCTGAGTAATAAACTAGTTGTATTATTTTCTATTCCTAATAGATTACTTAATTCAGTAGAAGAATATTTTGTGTTTTTTAGTGTATCATCCATAATTTTTTTGATTAGTTTTAATTGTTTTATTGAATCGTTATCTATTTTATTTTTTAATAGTTCATTATCTAGATTATTTAATATTAAATTAGTTAATTGAAGTGGTGTTAGCTTTGTTTCATTATTTAAATAATTATATACTCCAAATATTTTTTTTGTTTTTTCTTTATCTATTCCCATTAAATTACTTATTTCTGAATAGTTATAAGTTGTTTTTGTATTATTAACAATTTTATAAGATAAATTTAACAAATCAATGTTATCTTTTACATATGGTAATATGAATTGATCAGATTTGTTGTTATATATAAAGTTTATAAAGTTTTTAGTGGATATATTTTTAATATTATTATTATTAGAATCTATGATTCCGTATATTATACTTACTGTAGTTTCATCTTGGGATAATAAATCTTTTAGTTCAGATTTAGTATATTTAGTCTCTGTATTATCCATAATATATTTCGCTGTTTTAAGTTCATCTATTTCTTCTTGTGTTAATGATTTTATAATTAACTTGCTCTCTAGTAAAATATTTACAAATTTTTTTGGTGTTAAATGTCCATCATATGGTTTTAAAATAATTCCTAGAGTATAGACTTTTGTTTTATCTGTTATACCAAATAGTGAAAATAATTCTTTGTTTTTCATAGGTGTATCTTTATATTTATTTAAATCTACAATTTTATTTAGTTTATAAATAGCCTCATCATTAAAGAATGAACTGTATTTTTCATTTTTAGATAATTCTAATGCAGTGATTGCAAAATTGTTTAAAGTAATTTTTGTATTTGTATTATACCCATCATATAGTATATATAGCATTTTTAATTCTTCATCATTTATATTTAATCCCAAAGTTGCTAACGTTTTCTTCATTTCGCTAACGTCTAACTCATTATTTATTATTTTTTCATCTGATATAAGTTTTAATAAATTAAGTGAAGAAATCATTTCTTCATTAAACATATATTTATAATTATCTTTGTTGTATAGATTTAATGAAGTATTTGAAAAAGTATTAATGGTCATTTTAGTATCAGTGTTTTCCTGTGTTCTATAAAATAATAATAGCTGATCAATTAAACTTTCTTGAATTCCAAAAATGTTTGATAATTCTTTTGAATTCATTTTTTTATTTATTTGTGAAGTGTTTGCAAAAGTTTGTAATTGTTTAAGTTTTTTAATTGTATTTGAATCTAAATTTTTTGAATAATTAGGATCATTTTGTATGTCATTAAGCATAAAATCCACAAATTGCTTTATCGTTAACTCTGTATCAATGCTTTTACTATTGTAGTAAATTAATATATTATATGCATCATTTTTATTTATATTTAATAATGATGCAATCTCATTTATACTTCTTTTTTTGTTAATCATTGATGATGTTGAAAAGTTCGATAATAATTCCAAACTTTTTTTTGTTTCATTAGTTATTGATTCTTTAAATTTTTCGTTTGAATATATATCTTTTTCAATAAATGAAATGAATTCATTTAATGTCATAGTGTTAGTATCATCTTTATTATAGTAGTTATAGTAAAGTATTTTTAATAATTCATCATCTATTTTTGTATCTTGCCCAAGACTTTCTAATTTCTCATTTAGCTTATCATATTCTAATTTTTCATTTATTGTGTTTGAGTAACATAGAATGTCTTTTATATTTTCATCATTTTCTAAATCTTTGCAATAAGAAGCAATTAATTCTTCATATTTGTTTTCATATACAATTGCTATTTGATTAGTAGCAGGAAATATTTTGCCAACTTCATCTTGTTCTGAAGCAGTATATAAAATATTTATGTTTCCTTTTAAAAAGTAGACTGTCACAAATATTATTATTATTGCTATAGTTTGTAACCATCTAGTTTTATAGCTAAATGAGCCTAGTTTAGATAGATTGAACTTGGGAGTTTTTTTATGAGTTTTTGTTATTAATCCATCAAATAAAAGTAGTAGTGCAGGTAAGCATAAGAAAATAGATAATAAACTAAGTAACACGCCTTTAGATAATACAATTCCAAGATCACGACCAATTGTAAAACTCATAAATACAAGTGCAAGAAGGCCAACTATTGTTGTTATTGAACTGCTTGATATTGATTTAAATGATTCGTAAAGAGCATTTTTCATTGCAGTAATTTTATTGCTTGTTTTTTCTTTTTCTTGCTTGAATCTGTTTGATAGCATTATAGAATAGTCCATTGAAAGTGCAAGCTGAAGAATTGCAGTAATGGAATTTGTTATAGATGAAACACTACTAAACATTATGTTTGATCCTTTATTAATAATAACTGCCATTCCAATTGTAATTAAATACAAGAATGGCTCTACATAAGATTCACTTAATATAATAAGTATTATCATTGCTGATGCAATTGCAATTAATATTATTGAATTTTGTAATATTGGTTTGTTTTCGTCATAAATAGAACCACTCATAGCAGCAATATCAAAATTGTTTTTAACATTATTATACACTTTTAATGCTGTTTTGGAATGATCATAATCATCTACGTTTAAAGAATATAAAGTATAATTGTTTTTGTTATAATCCTTTGTATTTTCATAATCAACACTTTTAACTCCTTCTATTTCTTCAAGTTTTTTTAATGTAATTTTTTTCTCTTCTTCAGATAAATCCTTGAACATAACATTAAGCACTGATGAATCTTGCTCAGAAAATTCTCTATCCATAATATCTTTTCAAATTTTTGTTTCTGAAGTTGATGGTAAATATGCCATAATATCTTCATTTACATTAATTTTGCCTGATAAATAAATATTTATGATTGTTAATATAATAAATAAAATTAAAAATAAATTTCTCTTTTCTACTATGAAATTAGTGATTTTTCTCATTATAATCCCTCCAACATAGTATTTTATTCCTTTAATTTTATAAAAACAACACACAAAAATAAATTTTTGTATGTTATCCAACATTTTTGCAAATATGTATAGGCAGTTATACTACATTTTATAGATATCTTTACTTTTGTATGATATTTATGTATAATTTATCAGAGGTGAAATTATGTCAAAAGCAGAAGACTTAAGAATTATAAAAACAAAAAAAGCACTTTTTAATTCATTACTTGAATTAATGAGAACTAATTCATTTGAAGAAATAAAAATATCTGATATATGTAAAAATGCATTAATTAATCGTTCAACTTTTTATTCTCATTTTACAGATAAATATGAATTATTTATGTCTTTGTTAAACACTCAAAAAAGTATATTATTAGATGAACTAAAAAAAAATGATCAGGATATCAACACAAAGCAGTATTTTATGGAAGTATTAAAAATAATAATTGATCATGTAGATAAAAATAGAGATATTTATTCTTCTATACTACTAAATAATAGAAATAGTATTTTAATGGATATTTTACTTGACAGCGCCAATAAATACATAGATGAACATATAAGAGAAAAAAGCGAAATATCAAGTTCTGTTTTGCCAATTAGTATTATTTATAAATTTTATTTTGGTGCAATTTTAAGCATTGGAATAGAATGGCTTACCAATAGTGAAAAGTATACTAAAGAACAACTTATTTTGTATTTAGATAAATTAATTCCTGAAAAAATATAAAAAAATATTTATTTAATTGAATATTAAACAATTGTTTGATATAATTTTTTTAAGGAGGTATAATAATGGAGAGAATATACGTTTGTATTGATTTAAAAAGTTTTTATGCCTCTGTAGAATGTATTGAAAGAGGACTTGATCCATTAAATACAAATCTTATTGTTGCTGATTCAACAAGAACAGAAAAAACAATATGTTTAGCCATAACACCTACGCTAAAGCAATATGGTCTTAGTGGAAGATCAAGATTATTTGAAGTTATAAAAAAAGTAAAAAATGTAAATTTGCAGAGAAAAAAAGAAAATAATTATAGAAAATTTACTTCAAAATCTTATTTGGATTCTGAATTAAAAAAAAATAAATCATTAGAACTCGATTATATAGTTGCGCCTCCTCAAATGAAAAAATATATGAAATATAGTACCGATATTTATACTGTTTATTTAAAATATTTAGCGCCAGAAGACATATATGCTTATTCAATAGATGAAGTGTTTTGTGATATTACTAATTATATTAAATATTATAAAATGACTCCAAAAGAGTTAGTTACAAAAATGATTAGAGATGTTTATGAAACAACTGGTATAACTGCAACAGCTGGTATTGGTACAAATATGTTTCTAGCAAAAGTTTGTATGGATATAGTTGCAAAGCATTGCGAAGCAAATGAAATTGGTGTAAGAATTGCTGAAATTGATCAGCAAAATTATAGAAAATTTTTATGGAATCATAGACCAATAACAGATTTTTGGAGAGTAGGATTAGGAATTGCAAAAAAACTTGAACAAAATAAAATTTACACAATGGGGGACATTGCAAGGTGTTCTATTGAAAATGAAAATCTATTATATAAATTATTTGGCGTTAATGCAGAATTGTTAATTGATCATGCATGGGGTTATGAACCAACAACTATTGAAGAAGTAAAAAAATATAAGCCAAAAAAAAATAGTATTTCTTCTGGACAAGTATTAAAGTCTCCATATAATTATGAAAAAACAAAATTAATTGTAAGGGAAATGATAGAATTATTATCACTTGATATGGTTGCTAGACATATTGTAACTAATCAACTTGTATTAACAATAGGATACGATATAGAGAATTTAACTAATCCTTCAATACGTAGAAGATATTCTGGAGAAATTATAACAGATAATTATGGAAGGCAAATTCCAAAATCATCTCATGGGACAATAAATTTAGAATACAGGACTTCATCAACACAAATTTTAACTAAAAAATGTATTGAATTATTTGATAATATTATTAATAAAAATTTACTTGTAAGAAGAATCAACATAGCTGTATTGAATATAGTTGATGAGAAATTTGCAAAAAATGATAAAGTATATAAACAATTAGATTTATTTTCTGATTGCATTGATGAAATTTCTCAAAAAAAGATGGAAAAAGAATTTCAAGAAAATGAATTAAGACTTCAAAGAACATTGATAAGTATAAAAAATAAATATGGAAAGAACGCAATATTAAAGGCTATGAATCTTGAAGAAGGTGCAACTACAATTGATAGGAATAAACAAGTAGGAGGGCATAAAGGATGATAACAGATAAATATGAAGATATTATAAATCTTCCTCATTATGAACCTATTCATCCAAGGATGAGTATGTCAAATAGAGCAGCACAATTCGCACCTTTTTCAGCTTTAACTGGATATGATGAAGAAGTTAAAGAAACATCAAGAATAACCAACTCAAAAATAGAATTATCTGAGGAAGAAATTAGTATAATTAACAATAAAATATTAGAACTTGAAAATGATTTGAGTAAAGAAGTAATTATTAATTATTTTGTTCCTGATAAATATAAAAAGGGTGGTCATTATAATCAAATTAAAGGATGTATAAAAAAAATAGATATATATAACAATGTTATTGTTATGGATAATAAAATTAAAATAGAATTTAAAAATATACTAAATATAAATTAAATTTTGAAAAATATTGATATATGCTACTTTTGATCATGTGAATTTCAAACTTTATTATTTGTTCTCATTTTACAAATAAACCGTATATTTATAATGGTGATATTATGTTTTTTAAAAAAGTAGATATGCGTATTAAAATAGTTTTATTTGGCCTTGTTTTTTGCTTTTTATTAATAATTTTTAAAGTTGGATATATCCAAATAATTGACTATAATAAACTTAAAAAACTAGCAGATGATTTATGGAGCCGTAATCTTCCTATTGCAGCAAATAGAGGAATTATTACAGATAGGAATGGAGTAATATTAGCAGATAACATAACCACAACATCACTTGTATTAATTCCAAATCAGATAATAAACAAAGATGAAGTATCGCAATCTCTTGCAAGCATATTAGAAGTTAGTAAAGAAGAAATGGATAAACATGTAAAAAAGCAAACTTCTATTGAAAGAGTTCATCCTGAAGGAAGACAATTATCATATGATATTGCAGATAAAATAGAAAGCTTAGGTTATGATGGGGTTTATTTAGTGAAAGAGTCTAAAAGATATTATCCATATGGTAAAATGTTGTCACATGTTTTAGGATATGTAGGAATAGACAATCAAGGATTGTCTGGAATAGAGTTACAATATGATAAATATTTAACAGGAGAAGCGGGTGCGATTAAGTATTTTAGTGATGCAAAGGGTAATAAATTAGAATTATCTGATGTATATGTTAAACCACAGGATGGAATGAATCTTCAACTTACAATTGATTATAAGATACAATCTTCTATGGAAAGAGAATTAGATAATGTAGTGGACATGTTTAATCCAGATATGGCACTTGCTATTGCTGTTGATCCTAATACCGGTGAAATATTAGGTATGAGTTCAAGGCCTAATTATGATCCAAATAACTATCAAGAATATACAATGGAACA
>JAQXRJ010000082.1 GCA_029218465.1 bacterium
TAATTCCTTTTCCAGCTTTTGATGGAGGAAGATTATTGTTCTTAGTAATAGAAAAAATAAAGGGAAGTCCAGTATCTACGAGAGTTGAAAACGTAATACATAGTATAGGATTTATATTATTAATACTATTAATGCTATACATAACATTTAATGATATGTTAAAATTATTTTAGAGGCTTATGCTTCTTTTTTTAAGGAGATTATTTATATGAATGGCTTATTAGTAATAAACAAAGAAAAGAATTTAACTTCTAGAGATGTTGTAAATATTGTTTGCAAAAAATTAAATACAAAAAAAGTAGGGCATACTGGAACACTTGATCCAATAGCAACGGGAGTACTTGTTCTAGCAATAGGAAATGCGTTAAAAATAGTTGATGAAATAACTCACGAACAAAAAGAATATATAGCAACGGTGAGAATGGGAATTGAAACAGATACTCTTGATGTAACAGGAAATATATTAAAAGAGCAAAAATTTGATAGGCCAAGCAAAGAAGTATTAAAAAAAACTTTAAAAACATTCATTGGAAAAAGCATTCAAGAAGTCCCACTTTATTCTGCAGTAAAAGTTAATGGAAAAAGATTATATGAATATGCAAGAAATAATATAAGTGTAGAGCTTCCAAAAAGAGAAATAGAAATATTTAATATAGAACTATTAGAGTATAATCGTTATGAATTTACATTTAAAGCATTTGTAAGCAAGGGAACGTATATAAGAAGTTTAATAAGAGATATAGGCAATAAACTAAATATTTTGTGTTCAATGAAAGAATTAAAAAGAACAAAGCAAGGAATGTTTAACATAGAAGATAGTTATACATTAGAAGATGTACTCAATAATAACTATAAAATAATATCAATGATAGATTATCTTAATAATTATGAAAAAGTAATCGTTGACTTATTTTTAGAAAAAAAAATAAGAAATGGTAGAATACTTGAAAATAGATATAAAACAAGTAAAATAGCATTTATCAATCAAAAAAAAGAGCTTTTAGCGCTTTATAAAACTTTTGAAAAAGATAATAGTAAAATTAAACCGTGTAAAGTGTTTGTAAACAATAAATAAAATATATTTTTAAATTGTATTAAGTAGTGGAATAGGTGCAGCTATAGGAGCTGTTTTTGGAGGACTTTTCGTTATATATGTAATAATTGCTTTAGTTGTTTCAGCTTTTTCTATAATAACAATGTGGAAAATATTTGAAAAAGCAAACAAACCAGGATGGGCTGCAATTGTGCCATTCTATAACTTATATATACTATTTGAAATTACATGGGGAAATGGATGGTATTTCTTATTAATGCTTTTATATATTATTCCAGTGGCTGGACCCATTGCAGTATTAGTTATTTTAATAATTACATACATTAAATTAGCAAAAGTATTTGGTCAAGGCGGTGGATTTGCAGTTGGTTTAATTTTTTTAACATTAATATTTATGGGAATATTAGCTTTTGGAAAAGACTACAAATATGTTGGGATTAATTTAACTAATCAAAACGAACCTATTCAATAGTAATAGAGTTATACAGCTTGATAAAAATGCATGTATTAACCTGGACATTAAGTAATATAAATACTTAATGTCTTTATCATTTAATATACTCATTACTTGCATATGTATTGATATTCCTCCAAAAGATATAAAAAATGTAATAAGACTTGCCTTATACTGTATGGGAATATTAATTAATGAAATATTTTTTATTCCTTGAGTCATTTCTAACAATCCACTTATTATTGATTTGGAAAAAATATTTAAATTCATAATATTAGTCACAATGATAGTTATTATCATAAAAGTAGTTATTATACCTAATAGAATAATTAGGGTATTGAAACTTTTATAAATAGAGGAAGTTAAAATAGTAATAAAACTATTTTTTTTTCTTTTTACAGTTATTATATTTAAAACATTTCTAATGTTTATTTTTTCCTTTATATGCTTTTTTTTCTTTTTTAAAAACATTCCTATTATAAAATTACCTATTATTATAGATATATATATGACAATTGATACTTTTTTATTATTAAGTAGGGATGATACTACTCCTAAAACAAACAATGGATTAGGGTAATGAGTAAACGTGAGTAGATAATTAGCTTGTTCAATAGTTAATTTTTTACTATCTAAAAGTTCATTTATAAATTTTGCACTACTAGGAAATCCAGTTAACATACTTGTAATTATTACAAATGATGATTCTCCTGGTAGATTAAATAATATCCTTGTATAATTTTTTGTTAACTCACTAATTAAGTCGACGAAACCATAATTAATTAATAAATCACTTATAATAAAAAATGGGAATAAGCTAGTTACTATATTATTTTTCCATATATTGATTGCATTTAATACACATGCAATTACTTCATCTGAATAAGTAATGATAAATACTAAAATTGATAGTAACAGCAATATAATAAATAAATTATAAATATTTTTTTTCATAAACAAGATTCTTTCTGCTATAATAAATTAAGGTGATAAAAAATGAATAAAGTAAAAACATTCTTTAAAGAAAACTATAGAGAAATGATAACTATAGTAATTCTATTAATTATATTAAACTTTCCACTTAAATATTCTATTATGGTAAGTGGTGGCACTATAAATATCGATGATAGAATAAAAATTACTAATTCTTATAAAAGTAGTGGAAGTTTTAATCTTGCATATGTAACTGAAGTTAAAGCAACGATACCTTCATATTTACTTAGTTATATTATACCAAATTGGACTAAAGTTCCTTTGAGTGATTATCAGGCAAATGAAAATGAAACTAGTTCTGATATAGAAACAAGAGCAAAAGTTTATTTAGAATATTCTAAACAGGCTGCAATAAAAAATGCATATGAATTAGCAGGCAAGAAGTTTAATATAAATGATAATAAATTTTATATAGTATATGTTGATGCTGAAGCAAACACTGATTTAAAAATTGGAGATATTATTAAAACTATTGATAATAAAGCTGTAAAGGAAATGGATGAGTATAAAGAAATAATTTCTAATAAAAAAATTGGTGATAAAGTTTCTTTAAAAGTGGATAGAAATGGCAAAACAATAGACGCTTATGCATATATTAAGAATATTAATAATAAAAAATTAACAGGAATATCTGTTATAAACTTATATGATTATGAAGTTGATCCTGAAATTGAATTAACTTTCAAGAATAATGAGTCAGGATCATCAGGAGGATTGATGTTATCTCTTGCTATTTATGATAAATTAACTAGTGAAGATTTAACTAAAGGAAAAAAAATTGTTGGCACTGGTACAATTGATTTTCTTGGAAATATTGGACAAATAGATGGAGTGGAATATAAGTTAAAAGGAGCGGTTAAACAAAAAGCAGATATCTTTATTGCACCTATTGGAGATAACTATGATGAGTGTATTAAACTAAAAGAGAAGTATAAATATGATATACAAATAATAAGTGCAGAAAAATTTGATGATGTTATAGAAAAACTTGAAATATTAGAATGATTTTTGTATAATATACCTCACCTAGGAAGTGAAAGTATGAATAAGATAGAAGAAATAAACGAAATATTAAATAATTGTAAAAAAAATGCACTTGAAAATTTATATATAGAACCTAGGGTAACGTATATTTATAATGTTATTACGCAATATGGAATAGATGAATATCAGAAAAAGATTAATTTTAATAAAAATGGTTATTTTAATTTTTGGAAAGAAAAATTTGGAGGACATATTGAAAATAATTTATATATTATTTCAAATAATTTTAATAATAAAGATAATTTGTCTCTTATAAGAGTAACTTTGAATATAGATATTTCCCGTATTAGAATATCAGTAGTGAAGATAATTGATTTTTTAAACAAAAATAATATTCCATATTTTTTAAATATAAAAGATGAAATAAGAAATGATGGACTAAATATATATTTAAAAAATATAAAAGACTATGAATTTGTAAGAGAATACATAGATTCAACTTCGTATATACATGAAGGCTTAAGAAGTAATAGTCCGTTTTGCATTTCTGATAAATCAATTGAACTTTCATATAACAGTAAAGTAGATTATTATTATTTTATTTCAAAGATATTATCATTTTATTTATCAAATAAAATAGGCGAAAACAAAATAGAAACTATCAATTGTTCTGACTTTAAGAACTTTATAAAAAAATGTTACAATAATAATGAAGAATTATTAGAAAAGCTAAATCTAAACTATAAAATAAAAAATGTTATAATTGAAGATAACAAAAGTGTTTTAGAATTAATTTTATTATCGCTTGATGAATTTTCGGACTATTGCTCTTTTAAAAATCTTTATATTAAAAACAAAAAAAATAAAGGATTTAATTTGAACTATGAAGAAAAAGAAAACGTTATATTAGATATTAGTGGTAATATGCTTAAAAAATTTGAAGAAGAGTATACCAGTGGAATTGATAAACAAGATATAAAATTGCGTTTTATAAATACTTTTTATTCTGTTTTAAAAAGAGACTATTCAAATATATATGATCAAGACATAAAGTATATGTTTGAAAAAATTATTAGTCGTAATGAGTTGTTATATTTTATAGAGAAAAATCTTTTGCTTCCACATAACAATTTATATAAAATTGACGATAGATATATATTATATATCTGTGAAGAATATTACAAATTAGTAAAGAAAGAATACTTTAAAAAAATAAAAAGGAAATGATTTTTGTCATTCCTTTTTTAAATTATATCAATCTCTTCTTCAATGTGATTATTTTCTTTATCCTTTAATGAATTGATAGCATCTTTAATTTTATCAATAGATTGTTGTAATTTGATTGTTTCAGCATCAGTTAATCTAACATAAATTCTATTAACTGCCCCAGAATTGTTAATAATTGTAGGTCCACCTACAAAAACGTCATTATTTTTATCATAAGAGGAAATTGGTAGAATTAAATTTTCATCTCCTAGAATGGCATTTGTTATTCTAACCATGCTCATTCCAATACCATAGGAAGTATTTCCTTTTTTTTCAATTATTTCATAAGCAGCATTTTTAACATTGTTACATATTTCTTCTAACTCATCACTACTTAAAAAATCTCTTATATTTTGAAGACCTATATTGGCATTACTCCATGGAACAAATTCGCTATCACCATGTTCACCAATAACATATGCATGAACATTTTTTGGATTAATATTTGTTCTAATACCAATCTCATATTTAAGTCTTGCTGTATCAAGAGTAGTGCCTGTTCCTATTACCTTTGAAGTATCACATTTAGCATGATTCCATGTTATATATGTCATTACATCAACAGGATTGGTTGCAATTAAATATATTCCATTAAATCCACTTTTAACAACTTCTGAGATAATATTTTCAAAGACTTTATTATTTTTATCAATTAAATCCATTCTTGTTTCGCCCACATTTTGATTGGCACCAGCTGCAATTGCAACTATTTTAGCGTCTTTGCAATCATTATAATCACCAACTTTAATATCTATTTTAGATGGTGCAAAAGCTAGAGTATGATTTAAATCCATTACTTCACCAAGAGTTTTATCTTTATTAATATCTATAAGAACTAATTCATTAACATAAGTTCTTTGATTAATTAAAGCATAAGCATAACTCATACCTACATTACCACAACCTATAATAACAACTTTATTCTTCATAATAACAACTCCTTTTATATTCTGTAAACAATTATATCATATTTTTACTTTAAAAAAAATATAAAATGTGATAATCTTTAATAGTAGGAGATTGTTTATGCCAAATAAAATATCAAATAAAAAAACATACTTAGTAGTTGGATTATTTATTATAATAATATTGATTTGCATGTATATTGTTATAAGTAAAGCAGTTATTAAAACAAAAGAAAATAATATTAACAAAGAACTTGAGCAAGAAAATAAAACAATCCTAAAAGGAAGCAATGTAGTAACAGAGTTATCTTTAAAAAATACAAAAGTTGAACAATTATACAATTATGTGAATAATAGTGATATAGAATATATTTTGTATGAAAATAGAAAAGATATATCATGGGAAATTAAATCATTTGTTGTAGTAATGAATCTACAAAATAATCTTTTAGAAGATAATGAAATCAGTTATGTTGCTATAGATGATTTTAATAATTTATATAATAAAATATTTGGTGATATTAATGAAATAAAATTTGAAAATAGAATATCTAGAATATGTAATGGTGCAAGTTTAAATAAGGAATTAAATAGATATGAAATTAATAATGATTGTTCAAATAATAATGGGTTAAATATGAAAACATATCTAAAAAATATAACTGTTGAAGATGAAATTATAAGCATAAATAAATATTATTCTTTTGTAAACTATACAATAAATGGAGAAGATATTTATTATAAAAATGAATTAAGTGATAGATATTTAATTGCAAATAATATAAGTTATAGAGATGAAGCAAACTATATTAATAAGATGAACATAATTAGCTATAAGTTTAAGAAAAATAGTTTTAGTAACTATTTACTGTATAAAGTAGAAATAGGAGGATTATATGAGTAGGAGAAATGATTCAACAAAAGTAGTTTATTTAATTGTTTTTGGAATTATAGGAGTTATAATAATTGGATATATTTATATTAATTATATTTCAGCAAGTAAATATAAAATGTATACAAATTACGTTTTAGAATATTCAAAAGCAATAGAAACGTATTCTGATAAAGAACTTGGGCAAAATGTTCCTGTAACAAATTATTCATATGAAGAATTAACCAATATTTTAAAAAGATCTGGATATTTAAATGATTTTAAAGATTCTAGTGTTTCAATAAGTGCAGAACCAATTGTTTTATCTAAGCAAGATTGGAAAATTAGTTATTATAATTATTATAATACAGTAACGCTTGAAAATAGATTCGAAATCAAATTTATAAAAAATGGAAAGGAATACACTTGTACAAAAAATGAGTGTAAGTAACGATTATGAAAAATAAAGGATTTACATTAACAGAATTAATCGCAGTAATAGTAATAATTGGTTTAGTTCTACTTATTACTATACCTATTACTAAAAATATTATAGAAGATAATGAGGAAAGAAAATTAACGTTTTATGTTCAGACTGTAGAGAAGGCCCTATACACATATGCAGATATGGAAATGGTTAATGGTATAGAGAATAAACCTGTAACATTGGAAGATTTAACCGATAAAAAATATTTAGAAAGTTATAGCACAAATGCAGAATTTGAAGAAAATATTACTCTTAGTAAAGATGAATCTGGTAAAGTTACAATAAATGGTAAAGTTGCAATAAAGGGTAATGTCAAAGTGAAATTTGATGGCAACATAATATGTAGTAGTGAGTCTTGCTCATATAAATAATAAAATAAACACTATATCTTTTAACAAGAGAAAGATATAGTGTTTATTTTTGAATATTATATGATTCTAATATATTTTTTGCTAGGCAAGCAATTGTAAGTGGACCAACTCCCCCTGGGACGGGTGTGATGTAGCTCGCTTTATTTTTAATATTTTCAAAGTCAACGTCTCCATATAAAATTCCATTTTCTTTATTTATACCTACATCAATAACTATAGTATCTTTATTAATCATATCTTGTGTTATTAAATGTTTTTTTCCAACAGCACAAATAACAATATCAGAATTAAGCGTTATTTCTTTTAAATTTATTGTTTTTGAGTGACAAAGAGTTACTGTGGCATCTTTGTTTTCTAATAGATGAAACAGTGGCATTCCAACCAACGTGCTTCTGCCTATAATTGCTATTTTTTTACCTTTTAAAGTGATTTTGTATTCGTTTAAAAGTTCTAAAACACCTAAGGCAGTACAAGGCTTTAATCCTTGTTTATTGTTGATTAAATTAATAATATTAATATCATTTAATCCATCTACGTCTTTTAACGGATTAACTCTATTTTGTATTTTCTTTTCGTCTAAATAATCAGGAAGAGGCATTTGAATTAATATAGAAGTTATATCATCACTTTTATTTAATTTGTCTATAAGGTGTAATATTTCTTTTTCAGTTATATCATCACTAAGTTTTTTATGAATAAATTTATAACCTACATTATTACACATAATTTCTTTTTGTTTAATGTAAACATTACTTGCTGGATTATTTCCAACTTGTATTACACACAAAGAAGGTGTGAAGTCTAATTTTTGCACTTCACATTTAACTTCATTTAATATTTTTTCTTTTAATTTTATTCCATCCATTACCACGATAACTTCACTTCTTTCTTTATTAATTTTGCATGCATTACAACTCTTTCTTTATCATTGTAACATGTTGATAAAGTTAATATTTTATCATTGCTGGAAATGCTTGTATTAAAATTATATGCACTTCTTTTTATTAGCTTATCTAATAGAGCTTGATATTCTGAATCTGACATAAAATTTACTTGAATATAATCAGTTGTAGTTGGAATATGATAAACACTAAATACCTGCCATAAACTATTTTCATTTTCTGTAGACATTTTAACAACATAATTGTTAGAGTTTTCATACCAATTACTTTTTAATATATTTTTTAAACTGCCAAACATTGTGGTATCTAGTCTCCCATGAGCATATAAAATAGTATTTTTATCATCTCCATTGATATTATTTCTATAATCTAAAAATACCCAACCTGCAGAATTATAAGATTTATCAAATGAATGAGTCAAATAGTAAGAATTATCTTTTGCTTGAACAAATGGATAATTTATATTAGTACCATTAACTTGCACCCATCCTTTTGTTTGATTATTTTTTTCTTTTAGTTCACTAAAATCTATGTCTATTAAATTCATTTTTATATAGTCCCAGTATGGATTATTTTTTGGTATTTCTTCCTGCTGTTCTATTATTTCAGTGTTTTTATTATCGCTAATTTCATTTATATCTACAATTTCTTGGATTTCATCAACATTTTGTTCAATATTTTTATTATCAAGCGACCATATTATTATGTTATATATTGAGCTAACTACAAAAAAAGATGAAATAATAAATACTATAGCAAAAAATATATTTATCCATTTAACTTTTTTTATCACTTTCATAAATCTACCTCAAAATAATAATACAATATAATTTGAAATTAATCTATAAAAAATATAAAAATCAAATTCAAATCATACATTTAATAGAGGAGGTTAACATGTTAAAAAAAATTATTAAATGGATTAAAGAAATATCTTTTTTTACTGCAAGCTATTCTAATAATGTGTTTCCAGATCCATTAACATCAATGGAAGAAGAGAAATATATTGAATTATATAAAAAAGGTGATAAAGAAGCAATAAATAAACTTATTGAACATAATTTAAGGCTAGTAGCTCATATTGTAAAAAAATTTGATTTTAAAAATGTAGATCAAGATGATTTGATAAGTATAGGTACAATTGGACTTATAAAAGGCGTAGATTCATTTTCGAATGATAAAGGTACTAAGATAACTACTTATTGTGCTAGATGTATAGAGAATGAAATACTTATGTATTTTAGAACTAATAATAAAAATAATAAGAATATTTCTATAGATGAATCAATCGGATTTGATAAAGAAGGAAATGAAATAACTATACTTGATATACTTAAAATGCCTAAACCAGATTTTATTGAAGAAATAAATACAAAAGATAATATAAAACTATTAAAACAATATATGCATGTATTAAATGATCGTGAAAAAGAAATTTTAATTAAAAGATATGGACTTAACAACACAGAAGAACAAACTCAAAAGAAGATATCCAAAGAATTAGGTATATCAAGAAGTTACGTATCTAGGATAGAAAAAAGAGCTTTGACAAAAATTTTAAGAGAGTTTATAAAAAATAATAAAATAACTAAATAAGTTGTATAATTGTAAATGATGTGAGACAAAATTTATAAAAAAATAAAAAGCAATATGATATAGTTATTTTGTAATTATTGAATATTGTTTTTTTCTATAATTTGTTGTCTCATTTCTAAA
>JAQXRJ010000083.1 GCA_029218465.1 bacterium
ATACCACCTGTAACAATTATATAACTTATTTTTCGATTTGTTAAGGAATTTATGCTTTTTTTAGCAAGTTTTAATAATTCAGTAACTCTTGATTCAACAATTTCTGATATTTCATATTGATTTATTTTTAAAATATCTTCATCGCTTATCTTAAGTTCCATTTGATCATTTGAATCTGCATATTTTCTACTACAAACTGAAAAATTTTCTTTTAAACTTCTAGAAGTTACAAGATCTAGTCCATAAACATAAGCAATATCTTTATCTATGTTTTTGCTTCCTAAATTAATTATATCATTTTTAATAATTATTCCCTTATTAAATACTGAAACATCTATTGTATCACTTCCAATATTAATAATAGCTCCAATTTCACTATCTGTATCTTTTCCTTTACACTCATAATAATCTCCAATTGTGCCAAAAACGACATCCTTTGCTTCTATATCACAAAGACTACATAATTCTAATACACTAAACAAGTTTTCTTTTGGAACTGTTGCCATAACAGCTTTAACAGATAATACATTACCACTTTTACCTTTAGGATCAAATATTCCATCTCTATTGTCTATACTAAAAACGATTGGAATTATAGTTATAAGTTCATATCCATTCTCCACTTTATTTTCTATGGCATTGCTCAATACATTAACAACATCTTCACCTGTTACTTCATCTTTTTCTATATTAATACTACCAGAAGTAACACTAAGACTCCTGTTGTTTGAAGAAACATTGACTACTGCTTCTTTAATTCTTAACCCTATTGTTTCTTCAATATTTTTTATCCCTTTATTTAAACATTCTTTTGCTTTATCTTTATCTATAATTAATCCTCTTTTTATCCCTCTACTTTTAACACTAGTAGAAGCTAAAATATGAAACTTGTTGTTAAAAACTTCACTAACTACTATTTTTATACTATCACTTCCAAGATCTATTCCAGTATAAATTCTTCTCATAATTTTCCTCCTACTATATTTTCTAAATCTATTATACTATAATTATTTTTTATTTCAAATATTTTTATTATAGAAAAAGATTGTGAAATCACAATCTCTAGTTAAAACAAGTAATTATATAAAATAAATTTCTTATAAAAGTACCTGTATATCTGCCTAAATATAATATTGTTTTAATACTTGCATTAAAAAACATAATTATTATAGGTAATATTAGAATAATAAGTGCTGTTATTAAATATTTTTTATATTTTACAAGTTGTTCCATTACTTCCACGCCTTAAAGCAGAGCCAACACTTCTCCCCAACTCAAGTATTATTTTTATACCTGATGTTAGAGAATTAAATATTGATGAACTAAAGCTTAAGCCGCCTTCTATTAAGTAATAATCTTCTTCATTTACATTTATCATAAATTTTAATTACACTTTAGCGGTCTAAAAAAACCATCAACAACACCTATTAAAAATACAACTGCTGCACCAATTCCTACTGCTGTCCAAGTACTTATTCCTCCATCAATGCTCATTAATTCATTATTGTCTATATTTATCATATATCACACTCCTAACTTATTTATTATATATTTCAAAACACATTGTCTTTCTAATAATATTTTAAAATTAATATAGTTATTAATAATATTATGCTTTTCATCAAGTTTAATTTTTAATAATACCTCAAAATATTTTTTATTTATGTATTCTATTTCATCTATTTTTATTATAGTGTAAGCAAAAAAATCATTATCTATTTTTATTTTATTATATTTATTTAGAATACTTAAATCATCTTTATTTACAAATACTTTTAAAACATTGTCATCAACTACACTTGCATTATTTGCATAATATTTTTCATAATTAACATTATCTAAAATAATTATCATTAAAGTTAATATTATAATTAAACAAATCCAAATTTTTCTTAATGAAAATCTATTCAAATATATTTTATTATATTCAACTATTTTTTGCATCCAACACACCATTATTTAAGTATATTACTTTATCAAACATATCACTATTATTAAACCTATGTGATATAAATATTATTGTTTTACCTTCTAAATATGTAAAAATTTTTGTTAATATTTCTCTTTCAGATTTTATGTCTAATTGACTTAAACACTCATCGAAAATATATATACTACTCTTTTTAAGAAGACTTCTAGCAAGTATAATTCTTTGTCTCTCACCTCCACTAATATTAAAGCCATTCTCTTCAAGTAGCATATCATACTTTAAAATATTATCACCAACTATTTTAGATATGCCCACTATATCACAAACTTTTAGAAAGCTATCATAATTAATGTTTCTATTTAATATTACATTGTTATAAATGGAATCAGTAAATATTTTTTCATTTTGAGATACATAACATATATCACGCCTAATCTCCATAAGATTATAATCATTAATATCTTTACAATCAATTTTTAATATGTTATTTTCTACATTATAATATTTCATAATTATTTTTGATAAAGTTGACTTGCCACTTCCACTGTTACCACACAATAATATTTTTTCACCACAATCTATATCTAAATTAATATTTTTAAGTATCTTATTTTTTCCATATGAATAAGATAAATTATTAATATTAATGTTTCCTTTGATTAAATTATTTGTATATTTTTTATCAACACTATGCTCTTCCCTACTTATATTATATAAGTCTTTTATTCTCTTTAATGATATTTTAGATCTTTTTATTTGCAAATCTGAATTAATTATATTTTTTAAAGGTTCTAAAAAATATATAACTAGCGAATTATAGGTTATGAGACTTCCAATGGTCATATTACCCTTTAAAACCATATACGCTCCTATAAACATAATTATATTAATACCTAATCCATCGATAAAATCTTTAATTAAGTTTTCTGTATTAAATATATTAAAAAACTTTTTATTATTATTTATATATTTTGAATAAGTATCATTAAATTCATCTGAAAATTCATTTTCTAGACTTAATCCTTTTATGGATTCAACTGCTTCAATAGATTCAACAAGCTTAAGATTAACTAAAGAAGCTTGTCTTTTACTTTCATATATTGAATCAGATAAAAAACTAGAAAATAATTTAATAGTTATAACATAAAATACAACAATAATTAGTGATATGAAACTAAGC
Source organism: bacterium (assembly GCA_029218465.1). Taxonomy (GTDB): domain Bacteria; phylum Bacillota_I; class Bacilli_A; order RF39; family UBA660; genus CAG-710. The sequence goes on from JAQXRJ010000083.1 coordinate 3,111, forward strand.
ATAATGTTTATTTTAAATAAGCTAAAAAGCACAAATACTACTAAAATGCTATCTACAAACAAATACATAAATATATTAGAAATAGACTCTTTAATTGTAGACAAATCATTAATTCTAGATATAATGTCTCCTGTGGATTTGTTTTTATAATATTGATAAGGAAGCAAAATTATATGTTTAAAAGTTGAACTCATCAAGATGTAATCAAGCTTACAATTAATATAATTAAGCAATTTAAATCTAAAATAATTAGTAAAATTTTTAATAATTGTAAAAACAATTAAAAAAGTTACTATAAAGTACAAATTATTTTTAGATGATAAATTTATGGAATCTTCTATAATAAATTGAAAAGAATAAGAAGTAAATATATTAAGTATTGTGAAAATTAAGGAAAAAATAAATATCGAAATAATTACGTTTTTATTAGTTGAAAGGTTAGAAATTAACATTTTAAAAAACTCTTTGTTATCTTTTATGTATGGGATTTTTTTGTTTGGAACAAATAATAAAAATTGATTTGTCGATATTTTATTAAATTCTTCAATTTTAATTTTTTTTATTCCATAAGCTGGATCTGCTAGCGTTATATATTGTTTACTTATTTCGTGTATAACAACAAAATGCTTATATCTTTGATCAACAATTACGTGAGCAATGCAAGGCAGAATTTTTTTATCTAAGTCTAACACATCTCCTTTAACTGCCCTAGTATCAAATCCAATATCTTTAGCTGCATCAAAAAGATAATATGCATTTGTTCCTTTGTTTGTGGTATTAGTTAGTGTTTTTAAATATTCTAATGAAACATTACCACCATATGTTTTTATAATAGTTAAAAGACAAGCTGCACCACAATCTTTCACATCATCTTGTAAAACACATTCAAACTTTTTCATTTTTACCTCCTCACCATTAATATAGTGAATTGGTTTTATGTTTCCTCAAAAAAAAGAAACTTTCAAATAATTAAAAGTATCTATTCTTCATTACAATGTTCACAATTATCGCAACAATTATTATTCATTACCATGTCTTTCATGGTACACATAGCATTTGACACATCTTTTCTTAAATCTTTTCCTCTTTTAGGAGCAATCATCATCCCAAGTACCACTCCAGTCATCATTGAACCGATTGTAAGTCCCATTGTTTTAATTAATCTTGTCATATTATCACTCTCCAATATAATTATGAACATATTAAAATTTTTTATTCAAAAAAATTAGAAATTTTTATTTCTAATTTTAAAATTATTTAACTTCTATTTTTTCTTTTCCACCCATATATGGTCTTAGAACTTTTGGAATATTTACACTGCCATCTTCGTTAACATTGTTTTCTATTAAAGCAATAAGTGCTCGAGTAGATGCAAGAACTGTATTATTTAATGTATGTGCATAATAGTTTCCGTTTTCACCTTTTATTCTTATGCCAAGTCGTCTTGATTGAGCATCTCCTAATGTTGAACAAGAACCCACTTCAAAATATTTTTGCTGTCTTGGACTCCATGCTTCAACATCACATGATTTTACTTTTAAATCGGCCAAATCACCACTGCAACATTCCAAAGTTCTAACTGGAATATTCATATTTCTAAATATTTCAACAGTATATTTCCACATTTTATTATACCAAGTCATTGATTCTTTTGGGTTACAAATAACAATCATTTCCTGTTTTTCAAATTGATGAACTCTATAGATTCCTCTTTCTTCTATTCCATGAGCACCAACTTCTTTTCTGAAGCAAGGAGAATAAGATGTCATTGTAATAGGAAGCTCATTTTCTTTTAATATTTGTCCTTTAAACTTACCAATCATAGAATGTTCACTAGTTCCAATTAAGAATAAGTCTTCACCTTCAATTTTATACATCATTGCATCCATTTCCGCAAAACTCATTACACCATTAACAACGTCACTTCTTATCATAAAAGGCGGAATGCAATACACAAATTTTTTATCAATCATATAATCTCTTGCATAAGAGATCATTGCAGTAGAAAGTCTTGCAATATCACCCATTAAATAATAAAAACCATTACCACTTGTTCTTCCTGCAGAGTCTTTATCAAGTCCATTTAATTTTTCTAAAATATCAGCATGATATGGTATTTCAAAATTTGGTACTTTTGGTTCTCCAAATTTTTCAATTTCAACATTTTCACTGTCATCTTTTCCAATAGGAACACTATCATCGATTATTTGTGGAATTACCATCATTTTATTTTTTAGTTTTTCTGATAATTCTTCTTCTTTTTTTTCAATAGAAACAAGTTTATTATTTATTTCTACAACTTGTGATTTTTTATCTTCAACTTCTTCTTTTTTTCCATTCCTCATTAGAGTTCCAATTGAAGAACTAATACTATTTCTTTTACTTCTTAAATTGTCGCCCTCAGCCTTTAATGATCTTATTTCAGAATCTAATTTAATTACTTCGTCAACTAGTGGTAGTTTCTGTTCCTGATATTTTTTCTTTATATTTTCCTTTACAAGATTAGGATTTTCTCTTATAAATTTAATGTCTAACATAGCTTTTTCCTCTTTTCTTCAAGTATTTTATAACATTTTTTATATTTTTCAATTCTTTGATAATCTTCATCAGTTGGATTAATAATTCTAGCGATGTCCATATTGTGTTCCAGATCCTTAAGTTTAATATCAATTGCAAGTGCATTATTACTATTACATATTTTATTTATATAGCTCATATAATCCTCATCATTTTTAGTCAATACATCTATGGCTTCAATTACTTTATCACTAAAACCAAGTTCATAAAGAATTGTTTTTGACACAACAGTATCTTCTATTATATCATGTAACATTCCTACTATTTTGTGTTCTTCATCTTCAAAAGAATTGGATACATATTGAAGATGTCCTAAATAAGGAAAACCTCCCTTATCTTTTTTATCTTTAAAAAATAAATTAGCAAGCATAGTAGCCTTCTTATAATTATCCTCTATTTCTCTAATAAATTCAAAATTCTCTTTATCTAACATATTTCCTCCTATATAAATTCTTTTAATAAATTATCAAGTTCTTCTTGTTCTTCTTTAGATAATTCTTCGGTTTCTAAATCTTTGTCAAACCAAGAAGGAACAGATTCTTCTTTTATTTTTTTATTATTACTTTTTGTATTATTTTTCTTTTCTGTGAGTTTTTTTATTTTTTTATGTTCTTTTTCTGCAGTTCTCATTGCTTCTTCTACAGTTTCAATGTTTAATCTACTCCATTGTGAAGCAACTGTCTCTACATAGTTTTTCGTAAATTTTTGATTATTTACTTTTAAAACATATGCAATAAGCACATTAACTACCCCTGGCTTCATTTTAAAATTAATCATTAAATCTTCAATTATTTTTAATTCTCTTATAGTTGGTTCACCACTTTTATATTTACTTCTTAAATAATCATATGGAGTAATATTTTCAAATGTATAAACTTGTTTAGCCCAATTAGATGTATCTCCCATAGGACTTTTTAAATAATCAGGCTGTTTTGTATAAATAAGTGTTGGAAGTTTTCCACCTTCTTCAAATTGATAAAAATCTCTGCAGCTTTTTCTAAGTATTGTTTTATCTATTAATCCTCTTTCATTAAGAGCATTTCTGACTAAACCTTGCATATTTAAACTGTCAATATTATATATAAACGCAAGTGATCTAATAAGTCCCTTTATCTCTTCATTAAAGCATTTATCATTAACCATACTTTTGGGAATCGAAGAAATAATCATATCAAAATCGACATTATTAGAAAAACTAATATCATTTTTACTTCTATTTACAATATTATCATTTTCTATAAATACATTCCCTGATATACTACTAAAAACCTCGTTAAACTTTTTTGTAATATCTTCGTAATCTCTTAAATTCACTCTAGGTATTTTGAAGCAGTTTACAAGCTTGTCATACTCTTTTTTTCCCAAATTGTTGTATAAGACAACATTAAGTACAGGATGAGAAAAAAACTCCGAGGCTGTCATTGGGGAATATAGTACATAAACATAAGTATTTATATGCTCTTTTTTTAAATAAGTTTTTAAAAGTCCCACTGCTTCTAATTTTTCTCTTGCAATAACAATATCAGTTAGCTTAAGTTGCATTGTGCTCATCAAGTGATGATGAGTTTGTTCTTCACTCATTATATCTTTTTTTAATAAATCATCAATTAATGTAAAATACATACTAACAGCACTATATCCAATTATAGGTTGATATAACATTGTAATTAATTTACGATCTGATTCATTAATGATAGTTTTATTAACAACCATATATGTATCAGCAGGTAATATAGTATTCATGTTAATCACCTCTTACAAATAGTATACTTTAATTTGCTTATTAAATCAAAATAAACTTTCGAAATATTAGTTAAATAATCTTAATATTCTTTTAAATTATTATTAAAAATTAAAAGTTCCCAAATTGAGAACTTTTATTTATCGTCTTACTATGTCTAGTTTAACATCTATTCCATTAATATTATAAATAGATTCAATGCCATTTTTAGCTATAATTTCTTCACATAAAGTTTCTTTCATAATCATATCTTTATAATCATTTATTACTTTTTCAATTTGCTCTGAATAATTATAGTATACATTAATTCTATCAATAATATTATAATCTCTTGCTTTTCTTATCTGTTGAATTTTGCTAATTAATTCACGAGCTATACCTTCATTTATTAATTCTTCAGTTAAAGTGGTATTTAAAACTATAAAGTTACTTCCTTCATGATTTGAATTAAATCCTTCTTTAGAATTAACTCTAACATCCAACATATCAATAGTTACTTCTATATTTTTATCATGTAACCCAAATTTATAAGATGACCCTTCTTCAATTGCTTTTATATCTTCATATGTTAGTTTGGATACATAATTACTAAAGTCTTTCATAAATGAACCAAGTATTGGGCCACAAACTTTGAAGTTTGGTTTTACTTCATAATTCATGTACATTGATAAGTCGTCAACAAAGTTGATAGTTTTAACATTTAATTCTTCTTTTATTAAATCAGTTAAATCACCAATTATAGCTTTATTTTTACCATCTAATATAGCTTCACTTATTGGTTGTCTTACTTTTATTTTAACTTCTTCCCTTACATTTCTTCCTAATGATATTAAAGTTCTTACTAAATCCATTTTAGTTTCTATTTCATTATTAATTCTACTACTATCATATTTAGGGAAATTTGTTAGGTGAACACTTTCACCATTTGTTAATTTAGTATAAATTTCTTCAGCAGTAAACGATGCAATTGGTGCGATTAATTTAGTTATTCCAATTAATACTTCATAAGTTGTTGCATATACCGCTTTTTTTGAGTTATCCAAATCATGTGCCCAAAATCTTTTTCTATTTCTTCTTATATACCAATTAGATAAATCTTCTGATACAAATTCAGTTATGCTTCTTACAACTTTTGTTAAATCATACTCGTCATATGCATTTGTTACATATTTAACAAGCTTATTATATTTAGAAAGTAGCCATTTATCAATCTCTTCTAGATCTTCATATTTAATCACTAATTGTCTTGAGTCAACTTCATCTGTATTGGAGTATATTGCAAAGAAATTGTAAGTGTTTTTAAGTGTATTAAAGAATTTAGAATATACTTCTTTTAATCCTTCTTCATCAAACTTAATTGGTGTCCATATTGGTGATACATAAGGTAAATACCATCTTATAGTATCTGCTCCATATTTTTCTATTAATTCAAACGGATTAACAGCATTACCTCTAGATTTATGCATTTTTTTACCATATTTATCTAATAGCAATTCATTAACAAGTACATTTTTATATGGAGCTTTACCTGTAACAAATACTGATATTACAAGGAGTGAATAGAACCATCCTCTTGTTTGATCTATCCCCTCAGCTATAAAATCAGCTGGAAATTGTTCTTTCCAAAGTTCTTGATTTTCAAATGGATAATGATATTGTGCGAAAGGCATAGATCCAGAGTCAAACCAGCAATCTATTACATCTTTAACTCTTGTCATTACACCCCCACATTTTGGACAAGTAATGTGCACATCATCTACATAAGGCCTATGTAGTTCAATTGTCTCATCAATATTTTCGATAGCTCTTTCAACAAGTTCATTTCTTGAACCAATCATTTCATCATGTCCACAACTACACCTCCATAAAGGAAGAGGTGTTCCCCAATATCTACTTCTTGATATTGCCCAGTCATTCATATTTTCAAGCCAATTACCAAATCTTTTTTCACCAACAAAATCTGGATACCAATTTACTTTCTTGTTTGATTCAATTATTTTATCTTTTATTTTAGTTACTTCTAAATAAAAGCTTGGTTTAGAATAATACAATAATGGTGTGTCACATCTCCAACAATGTGGATAATTATGTAACATTTTTTGTTTTTTAAACAATTTATCATTTTCTTTAAGCCATTTTATTACTTCTAAATCAGCATCAAATACTTTAATGCCTTTCCAAGGACCTTCAAGATAGCAACCATCTTCTCCAACTGGATTCAAATAAGGTAAATCATATTTTTTTCCTACAGTTGCATCATCGGCACCAAAAGCTGGTGCAATATGTACTATACCTGTACCATCTTCCATAGTTACATAATTATCACATGTTACAAAGAAAGCCTTTTTATTAACATTTAAAAATGGAAGTAATTGATCATATTCTTTATATTCTAAATCTATTCCTTTATATTCTTCTATAATTTCTACATCATTACCTAAAACACTATTCATTAATTTTTTTGCAACAATAAATTTATTACCCTTGGATAATACTTTTACATAATCTTCATTTGGATTAACACAAAGCCCAACATTAGCAATTAAAGTCCATGGTGTAGTTGTCCAAACAAGAAAATACGAATCTTCTTCTTTTAGTTTAAATGGTACAATAACAGTATCTACAGATATCTCTTTATAGCCTTG
>JAQXRJ010000084.1 GCA_029218465.1 bacterium
ATGCGCAGAGGCCGGGTGCTCCGTGATCGAGCTTGACTTTAACTTCACAGCCGACCGCCGTCTCGTGTGCATCCACGACTGGTATCACATGTACGCCGAAGAAATTCAGACGGACATCGCCCTTACATACGACGAGTTCATGAATGTGAAGATTTATCGGAACTTCACCCCGCTCGCCATCGAGGATGTCATTGACTTTCTGCGCGAGCACGACGGAGTATATATCGTCACCGATATAAAGAGCGACAATATCGGCGCGCTGTCCGTTATCTCCGAGCTCTGTCCCGATATGCTCGACCGTTTTATTGTTCAGATCTACTCCGCCGACGAATATGATGCAGTGCGCGAGCTGGGCTTTGAGCAGATCGTCTACACGCTGTACCGCCTCACATGGAACGAAAAAACCGACACCGAAGCACTTGCAGAATTTGCAGAGAGTCACAAGCTCGTCGGGTACACGTTTGCGGCAGAGCTGTGCGATGTTGAGGGCTATGTCGACGGCATGAAGAAAACGGGCGTGCCGCTCTTTGTCCATACAGTCGACGGTGAAGAGGAACAGCAAAAATACTTTGACATGGGAATATCGGGCATCTACACCAACGAAGTAAAGAAATGATCCGACGCTACAGCACCGTCTCCAAGGGAGGAACCTCGCTTTGAAAAAAGAACTGAACAAAAAAATAATTAAAATATGTGAAGAAGCGGGAACCGCCGCAGCCGCCGAGAAATGCGGCGAGCTCATGGATGAGCTTGATCGGGAATACGACGCCCGGGTAGAACGCGGAATGACGGAGCTTGAGGCGTACCGCGAAGTCAGCAGGCGGCTTGACGAGATAAAAAAACTGGTCGACGAGCTTCCCGAGGAGGAAACCGAAGAAGAGGCCGCCGACAGAAAAGCCGGCTTTAAGAATCTGAAGAGAATCATCGGCAAGATCTCATCTGTAATGTGGCTCTTAACGGTCCCCGTATATCTTGTCGGGAGCATGGTGACCGGCTGGTGGAAAGCATCGTGGCTGATCTTCCTTTTTGCGAGCGTCGCTCAGACTATACTCAGTGCGGTCGTCGACGTAAACAACGAAAAGAAAGACCGCCGAAAGGTCCTCCGCAAATGCCGATCCTCGGTAATGTGGCAGATGACGGTAATACTGTATTTTGTCCTCAGCTTCGCAACTAATATGTGGGGCGTTACGTGGCTTATATTTATCGCCGCGGTAATTGCCCAGGTGATAATGGGCAAGGGAAAAGACTGAAATATCATGCCCGGCGGCAGTGAGTAAAATCATCTGCCGTTTTTTTGCGCCGGTTTGCTTTTTTGTTTGACAAGGCGCGCGAGCCGTGATATAATTCTGTGCGATGGGCTTTTGCCACAACACACTCTCCGAGGAAAAAATGGTTAACGAAAACAGCAAAGCGCTGTTCGGCTACACGCCGGAACAGTATAAAAAATTCCGCAGGAACGGAATCGTTTTTTTGATAATGTTCGCACTCCTCTATTGCACGACTTACTGCATGAGGAACAATCTCTCAGCCGCCGCCGTACAGATGATGGATGAACTCGGCTGGACCAATAGCAACATCGGTCTTCTCGCAAGCGTGCTGTTCTGGTCCTACGGCATCGGTCAGCTTATCAGCGGACGGCTTTGTGAAATCATCGGCACAAACAAATGCCTTATTTTGTCGGTCGTTCTTTCCGCGGCTGTAAATATAATCGCAGGGTTTCAGGAAAAGCTGTGGGTCATGGCAGTCCTGTGGGGACTGAACGGTCTGTTCCAGTCTATGGCGTGGGCGCCCGGCTTTGCGGCTCTCACAAAGTGGTGGCCGAGCAGCTCGCGCGGGTTCGCCACCGGCTTTGCCAACGCATTCGCCGGATTCGGAACTGCCGTCGCTCAGCTGTCTGTTGTGTTTGCGCTGAAGGTTGCCCCCGATCTCGGCTGGAGAGCGGCATTCTTTATTCCCTCCGCGTTCCCGATCCTCATGCTCGTCGTCTTCCTGATCACGACGAAGCCGTCTCCCACGAATGCCGGCCTTCCCGAATACGAGGAATCCGATCCCGCCGAAGCCGCGCGTGAGCGCGAAATGGCTGAGATCGTGAAAAGCAAAGGCGTGCTCTATCCGTTCAAGTACGTCATCTCGAACAAGGGCTTTGCTCTCTGGATGATCGTTGCATTCGTGACCGGTGTTGCGCGCTACGGCCTTATCGAGTGGGTCCCGAGGTATTTCTCAACAGTTTACGGCATGGAGGTGACCGAAGGGCTTCTCCAGTCGCTCGTTCTGCCTGTCGGCATGGGCGTGGGAACGCTTGTACTCCCCGCGCTGACTGACGTTATCTGGAAAAACGACCGCATATGCCATGTTATCCTCAGCTCATCCGTCGGCGCCGCGGCGGTAGCAGGATTCTTGCTGCTCGACCCGCGCGTTCCCGCGCAGATGATTCTGATAGAGGTGCTCCTCTTCGTCGCAGGATTCTTCATTTACGCAATCAACGGTATCTCCTGGGCAGTCGCCGCCGATATAGGCGGACGCGTTTTCTCGGGCACCTCCTCCGGTATTCTGAACTTCGTGTGCTACATGGGCTCCGCTATTCAGGCGATCGTTTACGGGTTCCTTATCGACAGAATGGGCTGGTCGGTCGTTTTCTATTCGATAGTTGCTTTCTGCCTCCTCATTACCGCAATCGGCGTCTTTTCGGTCGTGAAAAAAAGGCGCAAAGCCGAGTAGCGCTCGCGGGGTATAGCCTCACCGTTCAGTTAATCCATAAGTTATGGGAGATACGCGGCTTTCTTAGAATGAAATCCTACCGAACAAGTTCGGTGGGCAAAAAACTTTATCAAAGGGGAAAAAGACAATAGCACCTTACAATGAAGTTTGCTCAAGTTATGAGCAACACCCCT
>JAQXRJ010000085.1 GCA_029218465.1 bacterium
TATAATTCTTTCTACTTCTAATCCTGCTATCTTTCCTGCATTTTTTGTTGCCTGTCTTTGTGAGTCATTAAAATATGCTGGAACAGTTATAACGGCTTTTGTTACTTTTTCACCAAGGTATTTTTCTGCATAGTCTTTTATATATGATAATATCATTGCAGATACTTCTTCTGGGCTGTATTTCTTTCCATCAAGTTCAACTTTCTCATCAGTACCCATCAATCTTTTAATTGATGAAATTGTATTTGGATTTGTTATAGCTTGACGCTTAGCAGCATCTCCTACAATTCTATCTTTATTTTTATTTATAGCAACCACTGAAGGAGTTGTTCTATTCCCTTCAGGATTTGCAATTACTTTTGGTTCCCCACCTTCTAACACTGCACAACAAGAGTTTGTTGTACCTAAATCAATTCCTATTATTTTACTCATTTTATATCTCTCCTATCTTAATTTAATTTATTTACTCTAACTTTAGAAGGACGTATTACACGACCTTTTAAGGTATAACCTTTATTAAATACTTCTGTTATTATATCATCATCTTTATTGTCATCTTGTGAAATCATTACTGCTTCATGTAAATCCGGGTTAAATTCATGATCAAGTGAATCAATTTCTTCAACACCAAATTTTTTTAAAGTATCTATTAGATGACTATAAATCAATTCATAACCTTCAGAATATTTTTCAAACTCAGGATTTTTATCTTTCATATTTAAAGCTCTTTCAAAATTATCAAGTATTGGAAGCATTTCTAAAATTATATCTTTATTGGCAAATTTCATCATATTAGATACTTCTTCATCTTTTCTTTTTCTATAATTTATAAGTTCTGCCTGAGCTTGTTTAACTTTATTATTTAAATTATCTACAGTATTTTTGAGAATTAATATTTCCTCTTCATCATGCGTTATATCATCAATTTCTTTGCAGCATTCACACGATTCATCACAATTACAGTTTTCATTAGAATTGCATTCGTCACCACAACTATCACATTTGCAATTACATGTTTTTTCTTTTTTTATTTCTTCTTTTTCTTTACACTTTTTCATATGTCACCTATCTTTCTATATTCTTTTTGATAAATTCTAGAAGTTGAACAACTCTGTCATATTCCATTCTTTTTGGTCCAATAACAGCAAGCGTACCTTCTTCCTTATCAGTTTTATATTTGGTCTTAATAATAGTCATATCTTCATCTATATTATTTTCTTTTCCAATATAAACTTTTATATTATTATCATTTTCCTCAACAAGCTCTATAAAATCTTTATCATCAAATTTATCAAATATTTCACTAATTTTGTCGATATCATTAAATTCTGGCTGTTTAAGTATGTTTTTTTTACCAACTATATCTACATTTTTACTTGTAACTTTAGTAAACACATCATAAAAAACATTATAAAGTCGCTCATGTTCTTTGACATAATTTCCAATTATAGGCTTTATTTCAAATTCAAGTTTGTTAGACACTTCATCAATTGGAGTACCTACAATCATATTATTAATAAGTTCTACTGTTTTTTTTATTTCTTCTAAATTTATTTTAGAAACGTTTATATTTCTATGCTCAACAAAACCTTTATCAGTTATAACTATTACTATCATATTGTCTATATCTATAGGTACAACTTCAATTTGTTTTAATTTACTTTCATGAGAAAGAGTTCCGAGCTTAACAGATGTATAATTCGTCATATCAGATACTATTTCCAAGCTTTTCTTTACACAATCGGTTAATTGCAATTGATTATTCTTAAATATTATTTGAAGCTTTAACATATCTTCTGCGCTCATCTCTTTTAATTCCATTAAATTATCAACGTAATATCTATATCCTGACTCTGATGGAATCCTCCCTGATGAAGTATGAGTTTTTTCTAAGAGTCCCATATCTTCCAAATATGCCATTTCACTTCTTATAGTAGCACTAGAACAATTAAGTCTATCACATATTAAATTAGAACCAACTGGTTTTGCTAATTTAATATACTCTAAAACTATTATTTTTAAAATTTCATTTTGTCTATTGGTAAGCACTACTTCACCTCCTAGCACTCCTTTTTTTTGAATGCTAAACTAATTATAACACATTTCTAGCACTTGTCAATATAAGAGTGCCAAAAAATGTATTCTTTTATCAATATATTAATTTAGTCAATTTTATTTTAAGAGCAGGACAACAGTAAAATAAATCTTTTTATATTTTGTGAAACTTTTGAGGAATTTAACATGTTATTTGATATAATTAAATAGAGGTGATTATAATTGGGTAATATTATTTTAAAATGTAATAACTTAAGCAAATCTTTTGGAAAAAGAAAAATACTAAAAAATGTAACATTTTCAATTAATAAGGGAGATATTTTAGGATTTATTGGACCAAACGGAAGTGGCAAAACTACAACAATAAAATGTATTTTAGGTTTAAATAAAATTGATTCAGGAAATGTATATATAAATGATTATAATATAGAAAATAATTTTGAAAAAGCTATAGAAAAAGTTGGATGTATAGTAGAAAATCCAGATTTATATATGTATCTAACTGGAAGACAAAATCTAAAGCTAATTGCTAGCATGTACAATAATATAGATAAATCTAGAATAAATGAAGTAATTAATATAGTTGGATTATCATCTAGAATTAACGACAAAGTTTCTAAATATTCTTTAGGAATGAGACAAAGGCTCGGAATTGCGCAAGCACTGTTACACAATCCAAATTTATTAATTTTTGATGAACCGACTAATGGACTAGATCCTGAAGGAATAAAAGATTTAAGAACTCTACTTAAGGAGCTTGCAGATAATGGAATGGCTATATTAATATCAAGCCATAATTTATCAGAATTAGAAAGTTTCTGCAACAAAATTTGTATTATAAAAAATGGTACAGTCATAGAAACAAATGATGTTACATCAATTAAAAGAGAGAAAAAAAGCTCTATATACGAATTTGAAATTGATGATACATCAAAATTAAAAGACACCCTAGAAAATTTTGACATTATTAATGATAAAATATTTGAAATAACAATTGAAAAAGAAGATATTCCTTTTATAATTAAGGAGTTAGTTAAACGTGAAATAAATATATATGGTGTAAATGAGAAAACATTAACTCTCGAAGAAGCATTTTTAAATAAGACTGGAGGTAATAAAATTGATTAATTTAATAAAAAATGAGTTATTTAAAATATTTAAAAAGAAAAGTATATATATAATTCTTCTTATAACTCTAGGATTTATTATATTTAATAATGCAATGTATAAAGTAATGGATAACCCTAATGTTTATGATAACATTTATGTAAACAATATAAAAGAAGAAATAAAAACATTAGATCCAAATGATGACAAACAGTATTACGCTGATTTAACATCCGAAATTGAGATACACGATTTAAAACAAGAATATGGCCATAATTCATGGCAAGCATATGTAATAGATGCAGATATTTCGCCCATTATATGTGAAAAAAATATTTATAGATATGTTGAAAAAGATTCTACTTCATTAAAAAATACTGAAGAAAAAATAAATAAGTATCTTAATTTATTAAATGATGATAACTGGAAAAATTACGCAATCGATAAGTTAAATGAATATAAGTTAGAGCTTAATAATCTAAAAAAACAACAATTAGACCAAGAAATATTAAAAGCTCAAGAGGAATTATTAAATAAAGATATAGAAAAGCTTGAACTTAGAATTAAAAAAAATATAGAGTATAAAGATGATTATATTAACTTGGCTCTTATGTATTATGAACCAAACATAGAAAATTTTGATAAATATAATAAAAACTTAATTAATGACTTAAAAGATAATTATAATGAGATAGAAGCAAAAAGAGAATATAAAAATCTTGCTGAAGACAATGCAAAATATAAATATTCGATTGATAACAAAGTAGAAGTAGATAACTACTCCTCTACTAGATATGGAATAGTTAACTTTATGTCAGAATATTCAATATTTATATTAATAATATCGACAGTTATATCAGGAAGTATTGTATCAACTGAATTTGATAAAGGTACTATTAAATTACTATTAGTAAGACCTTTTAAAAGAAATAAAATATTATTATCAAAACTTATTACCAGTTTATTAATGATAATCTTCTCTATAATTATAATATTCTTTTTACAACTTGTAGTTGGAGGTATATTTTATGGATATGATTCCTTAAAAATTCCTGCTATTATATACAACTTTAATACATCAAACATAGAATATATAAATGTATTTAAATATTCAATACAATCAATAATTGCTTCTCTGCCTAAATTTATTTTACTTTCAACACTAGGTTTTGCAATTTCAACAATAATTAATAATTCAATTGTCGGAGTAACAATACCAATAATTGGATATTTCGTCGCAGAAATAATTAATGCTCTTGCAACATATAAAAATATTAAAATATTAAAATATTTTATCACATTAAATTGGGATTTATCAAAATATTTATATGGAGGCATAGCTGAGTTTAGTAATTTAACACCTACCTACTCATTTATAGTATGTATAATATATTTAATTATAATAATTATACCAACATTTATTGTATTTAATAAAAAAAATATTAAGAATATATAAAATAAAAAGAGAGAATTTCTCTCTTTAATATTATCTATAATGAAACTTATTTATTATTTATTACATATTTATAAGAGTCTCTACACATATCATCTATTGTTTTTTGAGCTTTAAATCCAAGTTCAATAGTAGCTTTTTTTGTGTCTGCATAGCACTCTGCAACGTCACCAGGCCTTCTATCAACAATCCTATAATTAACTTCTATATTATTAACTTTTGAGAAAGTATTAACAAGTTCCAAAACACTATACCCGTGCCCAGTTCCTAAATTATATATAAATATACCTTTATCTTTATTTATTTTTTCTATTGATAACACGTGCCCGATAGCAAGATCAACAACATGAATATAATCTCTTACCCCTGTACCATCAACAGTATCATAATCATTACCAAAAATATTTAAGAATGGCAATTCCTTATTAGCAACTTTAACTATATATGGCATTAAATTATTTGGAATACCGTTAGGCTCTTCTCCAATAAGTCCAGAAGCATGTGCACCTATTGGATTAAAATACCTTAATATAACAATATTCCATGAATTATCTGATGCATATAAATCTTTCAATATATTTTCAATCATTAGCTTAGTTTGTCCATAAGGATTAGTAGCAGCAAGTGAAAAATCTTCTTTCAAAGGTAGTTTTTTAGGTATTCCATAAACAGTAGCAGATGAAGAAAACACTAAATTCTTACAATCGAATTCTTTCATTACTTCGCATAAATTAATTGTTGATAATAAATTGTTTTCATAATACATTAATGGATTTAATACAGATTCTCCTACAGCCTTATATCCAGCAAAGTGAATTACAAAATTAATTTCATTTTCTTTAAAAATTTTTCTAAGCAACTCCTTATCTCTAACATCTCCTAAATAGAATTTTACTTTTTTTCCAGTTATTTGTTCTATCTTAGATACAACTTCTTTCTTTGAATTAGATAAATTATCTATTATGACGACTTCATATCCTCGATCTAATAATTCACAACATGTATGACTTCCAATATATCCAGTGCCTCCTGTAACTAATACTTTCATATAATCATCTCCTAACATTATTTTACAAAAAATCAAAAGAAAAATAAAGCAAATTAACTTTATTTTTCAACAGTTTTCTTTATGTTGCTTAAAGATGTAAATATCTTATTTTCTAATATTTTATATAATATATCTGCACCAATAAAACTAAATAAACTGCTCCAAATACAACAAATAAAATTTAAATTAGAGAAAGTTAAGGAAAATAGTGTTCCTATTAAAAAAGACACAATTAAAGAAACAATTACACAATGACTACTGCATTTAATATTTAAATTTTCTTTTATTTTTTGAACTAAATTAGTAATTATTAAACTATTAATGAATCCCATTACTAATACATCTTTAATTAAACTAAAATTAATTATATCTAACACCTCTATATATATTTTATGTTTATTAAATATAATGTATAGGCGTATTCTACATTATTTTAATACTTCCAAAAAGGTCCTTATAAGTTCTATCTTTTCTCCTGCCTTACTTATCTTATCTTCCGTTGTTAATTTGTATTCCTTTTTCATTTCCATTTCCATTTGTTTTATTTTATCAGGATATCTCATTAATTCTTTATACCAGTAAGAATGATATCTAATATAATTATTTAAATTTGGATTAGATCTAATCTTTAATAATATATCGGCTCTCATTAATCATCAAAATGTTTGTATATTGGCTTTGGTTCATATGACTCTTTTGAACTAACGGTTGCTCCCAATTCTTGAACCATAGAAATTGTTTTTTGAAGAGAATTAATTCCTTTTTGAACTTTATCCAAATTTATACCTTTTACCGCGGTAACTAATTCTTTTATTGCACCTTCTACACCAACTGTACTTGTTGCTGCTTTAGCTGTAGCATTAACAACATTGCTAGTATTATTTAAATAGCTACTCCATACATCGTTATTTTTACCATACAATTCGAACATTTCGTAAAATTTTTGCCATGTCATGCTATTATTATTTACAAATTTAATTAAAGAAGGATTATCTTTAACAAAAGTTTTAAATGTTTCTTTAGACATATACCTCACCTAATTAAGTATATGAAATAATAGATAAATGTTTCCTTATTCTTTAATTAAATCATCTAATAAAACAATGGTATATCCTCTTTGTTCAATATAATTTATTATATATTTTAACTCTTTTAAAGTTTGACCATTATTTGAAAGCTTTATTATAGAACCTGGCTCTAGTTTGTTCTTAACCAAATTGTATGGATAATTATTAGTCATTATATTTGGAATTATTGTATGCATCTTTTTATAACAGCAATTATTTAATACTTCAAAGTTTTCACTATCTAAATAGCAATACTTCAATTCTTGATTTGTATATTTTTTAATTAACCTATTATATTTATTATAATTGTCTTCTTTATATAAATCATCTAATAATTCAACTTTACAGCCCTTTTTTACAATTTTATCCAATATATCTATAGAATCATCTATTATATTCTTATTAACAAAAAAAGTTGCATAAATATCTTTTGAATACAGAACATTTAGAATTTCTTCTATATAATTTGTATTTTCTACTTTAAATATTAGACTTACATTTTTATTCTTTTCATTTCCTTTTGAAATGTATTTATCATAAGTATTAGAAATAGATATTTCTGGTAAAACATCTTGAAATACAAGCAAACTATCGTTAAATGAACCATATTTCTTCATTTCATAATAACTCTTATTTATATCAACCTTTATGCCAACCACACCAGGTATAATATTATTATCGTTGATAATTGCATTTACATAATTTAATTCATAATTAGAACTTGTTCTTCTTATCTCTTTCATAATTGGATCATTATTTTTAATTATTATACTTGCTAAATTAGTATAGTAAAAGCTAAAACAAAGCAAATAAGAAACTCCTATAATAGAAAATATTTTTTTGATCACACTAATCACCATTAAATTATATGTTTATTTATTAATAATATTGAGGTAATAAACTTATTTTTTTTGAATAAACTATATTAGGTGATTTTTTATGCGTTTTTTTAATTATAATCCAACTATTATGAATTTAGACGATTACTACAATCAAATAGAAAATAATCCTAATATAAATGGAGTCTTTATAAATGTTGAATTAGATAAAAATTTTGATTTACAAGTATTTTTACCAAATATTTATTCTACTATTCCTTTAGAAGAATTTTTAGATAAATTTAAGACCTCTAAGAAGCAAATAATAATAAATATGATTCTAGCATATACATTGCTCACTGATCAAACATCTGAACAAATTGCAAGTTATAATAATGTTTTTGTAAAGAAGATTCTTCAATTAATAAGTAGATATCCAAATAAATTTTATCTATCATCTATATCTACATCTACATTATATTTCTTAAAATTAAATCCAATTCCTTATCCTATCGGAACAATTATTACTAGATCTGATTTAGGTTTTATAGATGTAGACTTTTATGTATTTAGTCAATATTTTATAAATATTGATTTTATAGGAGGATTGCTTTCAAGAGGCAAAACTGTTATGATTTTCCCTAATGATTCTGAACTTTATAAAGATCTTCCAGATAATATTAAAAATAATGTTGATTATATTATTGAAACAAGTAATTAGATTTCGAGTAAAAACAAATCAAAGTCAAAATCATTAGCACTCACACCAGTTTTAATGTTAATGTCAATTTGACCAAGCTTGTTTAAATATGACAATAGTTTCTCATCACTATATCTATGACATGTCTCTATTGCAAGTTTAACTCTATAAGGATGAATATTAAACATTGATGTTATTATATCAGAACTATAGCCTTCATTTAATAGTATTCTAGTTTTGTAAAGAAGTCTAAAATGATCAGCAACTAGTATAGTTATCTTAGTAACTTCTTCTCCACGATTTAATAAGTTTTTGTATATTTCAAAAGCTTTTTTTCTATTTTTACTTGTTATTGCATTTAGAAGAGTAAATACGTCTTCATCCAACTCTCTAATACATATCTTATCTATATCTTCTTTGTCAATATGTTTATCTGGATATTTATATAGTTTTAACTTTTCAAGTTCATTAAGTATTCTAATATTATCATTATTTAAATAATTTACAAAATATGAAATTGTTTTGTTGTCCATTATATAGTCTTCTAAATTTGCTTTAATTTTATCGTTTATAGAAATGTTCCTTTCTATAACATTAAATTCTTTTCTTATAAGTTTATTTATCTTTTTTCTTTCATCTAATTTATCACTAACTATTATAAGCAAATTATTAGGATTTGGGTTATTAATATATTCAATTAATAAATCTTCATTTTGTATAATTTCCCCTCTTTTTTTATCTCCTGTTAAAAATATTGGAGAAAATGCAACTACTACTTTTGAAGATGTAAAAAGCCCATAAGTATTTAACTCTTCAATTAATTTTTCTAAATATGTTTCGCTTAAATCATACTTTATTAAGTCTGCATTTTCTAGTTCTTGCATTTTTATAATATTCTTAATTGTGTCATTTATAGTTATTAAATCATCTGATAATATTAAATAATTTTTCATACACATCACTATTAGAGTATATCATCACAAAAGAAAAAAAACTACTATATTTGGCAAAAAATTATTAGTTAGATTTCTTAATTTCTATATTATTATTAAGAAACATACATAAAATATTTAACAATTTCTTTTAATCTTCATAAGAAATAAATTTTTAATTCAAAAAGAAAAAAACAAAAACTGTTTTTTATATTATTTAATATAATATGTTCCAGAATAACATGTGTTCGAGTTCCCATACTTATCCCTTACTACAAATTTAGCTTTTCTTATGCCACTGTTTACTATTCTTAATTTTAATTTGCCTTGTAATGTATTAAAATAATTATAGTTTTCAACTAAATTATTAAAATTATTTGGCTCATTATAATATATATCAAAACTAACTGTTTCACTTGAAGGTGTAACTTTAAAATATATTGGACTTTCTACCCATGTTTTTTCACTAACGGATTTGCCTGTCTCATTAATAACTTCTAATTTAGGACATGCAACATTAATAACTGTAAAGCTATAAATACTCGAAGTAGAGCTATTACCTGCTCCTGTTGTTACTTTAACTTTATAGTTGCCACTTTTAAAAACTTCTAAAGAAGAATTACTCGAAACTTTTAAGTCATCTTTATACCATTCATAAATATATCCAGAATTTGTATTTTTAGGTGAAACATCTGCAGTTAATAAAACACTCTTATTAGTTTTATTTGAAGAATTTATTATAACACTAGGTTTAGTAGAATCAATTTTTGAGATTTTAATACTTCGAGATTTAGTATTGCCATAATTGTCTTTTACCAATATACTTACTGTTTGATTAGAATTGAATCTCTTTGTATCAGAAGAAGAATAAGTCTTTCCACCATCAAAAGAATATTTTAGATCATTTGATGATGAAGCATTAATTTTTAAAGTTACTGATGTAGTCCATTTAGCACTGTTACCAGTCACGCTATTTATAATTAAATCATTTTTTAGAAGCTGATCATATTTTTTTTCAATGCTTAGATTACCATCAGAATTATTGGCTGATTCTTCATTATCAATTTCTTTTTCTATTATTGTGCTGTTTTCTTCATAGTTTTTGACAATATTTATAACATAGGTTTTTTTGTTTCCATTTTCCGCATTTACTACAATTGAATAATTAAAACTAGAATCAACTTTTAACTCTTTATTACATCCAATTGTTTCTGCCTTTGATGATGAAGAAACACACAATATCTTAACAGAATCTTTATTTGTATTTAAGGAATAATTATAAACATTTCTATCAAATTTTGGAAATATATTTTCGTTTTCCACACTTAAATTTTTTAAATAAGCATTAGAATCTTTTTTATTCATTCTACATGAAATAATTAAAACTAATGTAACTGTAATTAGCATTATTACTAATAATAGTCTTATAAGATGTGGTTTTCTATAATCTTCATCTATATACAAATCTTCATTATATTCAGGCATTAGTCTAACCCCCTCACAGGTTAATAATATACCAAATATGCTACAAAATGTCAAAAATAAGCAAAACTAAGTTTGCTTATTAAAATAATTTATTAAATTAGTAAATTCTCTTTTTATCAAAAATAAATGTTCTTCTGAAGTTGCTTCAAATCTAGCTGTTATGTTTGGTCCAGTATTACTTACCCTTATTAAAGCCCAGCCATTATTCTTTATTATTTTAACTCCATCTGTTTCATCAACTTTAAATCTCATTTTTATACAGTATTTTCTTATATTTTCTATAACATCATTTTTTATACTGTTAGGAGATGGAAATTTAATCTCATCAGTTGAATAATATTTATCTATATCACTGACTAACTGACTTAACGATTTATTACTTTTTGATAGTAATTCAATCATTCTAAGTCCAGCATAGATACCACTTCCAATAACAGGTATTCTGTCATTAAAATAAATGTGACCAGAATACTCACCACCAAAAAGTATATTATCCTCTATTACTTTAGTCATAGTATATGATGCTCCTGTTCTGTAACATATAGGGGAACCACCATATTTAACTATTTCGTTTTTTAAAGCATCTGAACATTTTACATCATAAAGTATTCTTTTATCATCATTATTAAGTATTATATCTCTGGAAATAACGGCCATATATATATCTGTTTTTATAATATTGCCTTTTTCATCAACAATTCCACATCTGTCACCATCACCATCAAAACCAATCCCAATATCGGCATTTAGTTCAAGAACTTTATTCTTCAACTGTTGTTGATTTTCACTTACACATGGATCTGGATGATGGTTAGGAAAGTTTGAATCGCTTTCTTCATTAATAATTGTTAAATCAACATTAAAAGATTCAAATATTTTTCTAGCTATTACACTAGTAGTCCCATTAGCGAGATCTATTACTACCTTAAGTTTTTTATTTCCAAGTCTTATTCCGTCTCTAATTATTTTTATATAATCTTCCCCTATATCACACTTAGAAAGTTTTCCAACGCCCTCTTCAAAGTCATTTTTTTCAATAAATTTTCTAAACTTTTCAATAGAATCTCCTTTTACAGGACCACCTTCATCAAATGCAAATTTGAAACCATTATCATCTTTAGGATTGTGACTTGCAGTGACCATTATATAAGAAGGAATATTAAGCAAATATTTTGCATAGTAACACATTGGTGTTGTAACAAGGCCTATGCTAACTACATCTACACCTGTAGATAAAATACCTATAGTAAGGGATAGAGACAATTCAATGGAAGAATATCTATTATCATAACCAACAATGCATTTTTTCTTATTACTTCTTGTCAAATATGTTCCATATGCTTTACCTATTGTATATGCAATATCCTTATTAATATCATTAGGATATGTTCCTCTAATGTCATATGCTTTAAATATTTCTTTATTAATATTTTTTACTATTTTCATACAAACACCTATTCATTTAAAGCTATTTTACAGCTAAATCCTTTAGATTCATATAAATTTTTTTGAGTATCAATATCATTAATATAATTACTCAAAACCTCCTTACTTGAATCATCTAAAGAAGCAACATTAAAGAAGATAGAATTTTCAGAACTATTGTATTGTGCTATGGGAATATCTTTTAATTGTTGAAATTCTAACATTTCTGAATTAAAATCATTTAGTGAGCTATCATTAACGTTTTGATAAGTAATCTTTAATGAATATATGGCATCATTTCTGTATATTGTTTGATATAATATATTAAGCATATTATTATTGTTAGACTTTACGGTGTTGCAATCCATTATTTTGAATGTATATACATTTTTTGATGAGTTATTTTCCTCTTTAGGTATAATTATTCTAAATAAAGGTGGTACAAATATCATTATTATTAGAAATACTATAAACAAATAATAAACTTTATAATTTTTCATATATATAACCCTCTTTTCTATTATAGTAATATGATATCACATTTAGCTTCAAAATTAAATATCAAAAAGAAAAAATGCAATAATTTGCATTTTTACTATTTATTAAATTCTTTTAGCAAATCGATTACTTTACGAACCTCTAAATCATATTTAATCATTTCTAATCCACCAAAAGCTTTTAAAAATTCGTCTTTTTTCATATTATACTTTTTAGATAGTTCATCAGCCTCTTTATCAGCATCTTCATCACTTATTTCTATTTTTTCAAGTTTTGCAATTTCTTCAAGCATTAATCTATATAATACATTTTTATATCCTTCTTTTTCTAGTTCACTTCTTAGTTGTTCTTCATTAGATTTTGTTAAGCTGTAATATAAATCTATACTAGCCCCTTGAGTTTTTAAATTATCTTCGAATCTATGTAATAGTCTATGAGTTTCTTCTTCAACCATTTCCTCCGGTATATCAACATCTACATTTTTGGCAACAGCATCTAGTAATTGATCTATATATTTATTTTCAGCATCACTTTCCTTATGAGCCTTAATTCCCTTTTTTATTTCTTCTTCTAAAGTTTCTTTAGAATTAACCCCCTCCATAGCAAGATCTTCGAATAATTCTTCATCTAATTCTCGCGTTTTCTTTTCTTTTATTTCATTGACTTTAACTTTAAATATTACTTCCTTACCTTTTAAATCCTCAGCAGGATATTCTTCTGGGAAAGTAACGTTAATTTCTTTTTCTTCTCCTGGTTTCATTCCAATTAACTGTTCTTCAAAGCCTGGTATGAATGTATTTGAACCAATTTCAAGCTCATAATTTTCACCTTTTCCACCTGCAAAGGCGATACCATCCTTAAATCCCTCAAAATCAATAATTGCAACATTACCAGATTCAACATTACCATTATTCTTTAAAACTAAATCAGTATATTTTTCAAGCAAATGAGATACTTCATGATCAATCTCTTCTTTTGTAACTTTAACTTTTTCTTTTTTGACATTTAATCCTTTATAATTTTTAATCTTTACTTCAGGAGATGTAACTATAGTAAATTGAAATTCTACCTTTTCAGAGTCAATTGATAAAATATTTACTTTTGGCTGTACAACTGGAACTAACTTTGAATCTGCTATAGCCTTTAAATATGCTTCTTGAACAACATAATCACTCGCCTCTAAAAACAAGCTTTCTTTTCCATATTTCTTTTCAAAAACTTCACGAGTAGCTTTTCCTTTTCTAAATCCAGGAATAGTTACCTCACTATTTTTCTTTTTAAATGCTTTATCTAAGGCACTTTGCCAAGTGTCTCCATCAATTATTATTTTTATTTCATGATTATTATTTTTCTTTGTCATAATATTTCCTCCAACAAATATATATTATATATTATTAAGTAATTTAAAACAAGTAGAATTTTCTACTTGTCATGATAATCCAGTTTATCCCTATATTTAGTTAATAATTTAGATAATACAAAAGTAAATATTGGATATATAATACTAATTTTTAATACAAAAGTAAGTAAACATAATATTAATGTCATAATGAGTAATAATATTATTAAATATCTAAGTACTTTACGGATTCTATAATTTTTATATTTTGTTTCATTATCTATTTTAATAAGGCATCTCCATCTCAGATACTACCCATCTACTATTAATCTTTTCTATAACAAATTTGTTTATTTTATATGTATAATTGCAGTTATCTACACAGTCAATATCTGAATACATGCTTTTTACATTATATACAATTTTGTCATTACTTTCACTTACAATGTTATAGGAATCCATTTGTATATATCTTTCATCTCGGTCTAAAGAATATGGAATTACATATAATTCATTATTATAATCCAAATATTGTTCTCCAACCATTTTTGAAGCTAAATCATTAGATATATATTTTCTTAAATAGGTTATTACATCATTTTTAGTTTTAAATTCACTGTCGCAAACTTTGTAATATATTTTTCCATCAAGAGTTTTATTACTATCTGTACATATTGATAACCAATTGGTTCCAAATGCAACTGAATTAGAAAGTGTATCTAATGTTACATAATACATTGAATCAAATAATTCATCTGTATTAATATCATTATCTATAGTTGCATATTTGCCATCTCCACTAATACTATCGTCAGATAATGAATTAGACGTAAAATTAATATTACTAAACCAAACTCCCGCTCCACACAATGATACTATTAAACATATAACCGTTACAAATATAATAGTTAATCCAGCCTTTCTTTTTTCTAGCAATACATTTTTTTTATTTTTTTTCTTTTCCATAACAATTCTCCAATCTTTATTATAATAATATCATATTTTTTTGTCTTTGAATAGTATCAATTATTGTTTTTTAAAAATAGTATAAGCCATAAGACCAATAACTACAAAAGTAAGTGCAAAAATTACTTTATTCAAACTTTTAGGATTATTTTCTGCGTTGTTTACAATTGCATCTGTTAAAAAATATTGAGAGCAATGATCTATACTAAATTCTGCATAACCATCGGTAACAATAATATCTTTTTCTATAAATTCAATTTTTTTTATATCTTCATTATAATAATATAAATACAATTTGTTACCATCTTTAAATTTATCAGAAACATCTACTTTTATACTTGCAGAGGTTGGTAAACTCCCATGATGTGAAAATGATAAATACTTTTTAGTAATGTTTCCTGCTATTGAATCAATTTCATCTTTTTTTTCACTTTCAAAATCAATATTAAAGTTTAATTTAATTTTATCATTAATTTTATTTTTATCAAATGACCATGAATACTCATAATTTGTTTTTTTTTCCTTTATTTTAACAATTACCAAATTTTTATCAATTGTCTTAGAAATATAGTAATCATCTTCATTAATGCCATCAAATTCTACGAAAGGTTCTACGTCATTTAAAATTGAGGCATATATAAATTGAGGCATAAAAAACAATAGAATCATTATTAACAACTTTCTCATATTTATCCTTCCTATTCCAATAATTAATTTAATACATATATAATAATATTCTTATAAAACTATTAAGACAATAACAAAAATGTTAAAGGAATAAGCTGATAAACAAATTTGATTAACATAAGTATTATAATATTGTTATCATTTTTTATATAAGCTATGCTTAAGACTATCTCAGGAATAAAATACATCAAAAAATAAATAAATATATTTGATGTTGGAAAACCAATAAAAACAAATGTTATTAACGTATAAATCAAACCACTAATTATTACAAACAAAAACTTATTATCAAAAATATCAATGATTGACTTTCTAAAAAGCAATTCTTCGGCAATAATTGCAAAAATCATAGTTTTAAAAATAGTATAATATGTAGAAATTTCAAAAAGTGATGTTATTGCACCAGTATTATCATCAACTGCTAAATCAGGACAAATACTTTCAGTTATGATACCCATAATCATATTAGAAGCAAAAATAATAAATACCCATAATACAATCTTTTTAATTATTGTAGAAATCTTAGTTATTTTTATTTTATTTATGCATCTTTTTAATTCATCCATGTATAAAAAAACAATCAAAAGTAAAAAAACAGCATCAAATAAAAACGAACATAAAATTGAATTTATTGCAAACTGATTAACAAGAAAAGTTATTATCGTTGGATAAATTAAATACATTAAAAATAACAAAAATGTTTTAACAATTTTTTTATCTTTCATAACAATTCACACCTACCTTTATTAATATAATTATATCACACATAGAAAAAAAAAAAAGAAGAAAAGAAAAAAACTCAATTGAGTTTTTTCTTTATATTATAAAAATCTTCTTAACCATGCCCACATGTTCAAAATCCTCCCTTCATATGTACTAAATTATACAAACTGTATCACACTATATTGTATAATAGTATTATACAACAAAGTATCACAGTTTACAATAAATTTAGGATTATTTATAGAAAACATTTCAAATGTTTCTATCAAAAATAAAAAGCAGTATAGAAAATAAATCTAATACTGCTCGATTTATAAAAATATTTCAATTATTTTTCCATTGTATAACAGCTTACTTGTTTTTTATCTTTTCCAAGTCTTTCAAATCTTACCACACCATCTACTGTTGTATATAATGTATCATCATTACCACGTCTTACATTTGTACCTGGATAAATTTTTGTTCCTCTTTGACGATATAAAATAGAACCAGCTGTAACGAACTCACCGTCTGCAGCTTTAGCACCTAATCTTCGACCTGCTGAATCACGACCATTTGATGTGGAACCTTGCCCTTTATGATGAGCAAACAATTGTATATTTAACTTTAACATCGTTATTCCTCCTCAATCTTTATATTTTTAGAATATTTCTTAGATAATTCACTAAACATATTTATCATATTTTGAATTAACTTATTAGAAATATCATCGTTCTTATTTATTATTATATAAAATGCATTTTTCTTTTCTTCATATGTAATATAACTTTTATCGAATTCTAATAACGCATTTACCGTAGTTATCATTATTGATGAAGCACTACTGCATACAATATCTTTTCCATAATCATCATATTCTGTATGACCAATTAAACTGATTTTATAAAATTCATTATTTTTTTTCTTAACTAATACTCTTAACATTTAATTAACCATTAATTTTTTCAATAAGAACTTGTGTATAAGGCTGTCTATGTCCTTGGCGATGACGATTACTTCTATCTTTTTGCTTGTAAGTAAATATTTTTATTTTCTTTTGTTTTCCATGTTTTAGAATTTTACCTACAACAGTAGCGTCATTAAGATAAGGATTTCCAACTTTTGTATCAATCATTAAAACTTTATCAAATACGACTTCACTACCCGCTTCACCATCTAATTTTTCAACATAGATAGATTCACCTTCACTAACGTAGTATTGTTTACCACCTGTAGTAATTACTGCTTTCATATTATCCTCCTTTATATTATCTAGACTCGCTCTTAAGGTACTTAATAAGTTTTCTAACCTATTCAATGCGGTTTGAAACCTATAAAGGCTACAAACATAAAAGATTTTAACACAAAAATCGTTGTAAGTCAAACACTGTTTTATAATTTGTTGGCATTTTCTTTCAAAATAAATTTAATAGTTTTTAAAACTCTAATTATTATTTTAATTTAAATATATAAAAGCTAAACTGATTTTTGTTTAGCTTTTATTACAAGTTACATGAATTTTTCCATTGATTTCATCATTTGATTAATTTGCTTTTGAGATGGTTTTCTACCCATCTGCATCATTAATGTCTTAATCATTTCTTCATTAATAGGCGGATTCTTTTTTAAATAACTCTTCATAACTTTTCTACATACAAAAAATCCTATAATTGAACCTACAACTATTCCAATAAATACCTGTAATATATCAAGCCACATATTATCATCTCCTTAAATTATATTTTACTAAAAATAATATGTTTACACAAGCATTTTTACGCTTGAAATGAAGAAATAATCATTATTATTAAAATCACAAACAAAGTAATTTTTATTACTTTGTGCAAGAATATTAAAAAATTCTGTAAAATTTTTATTTGAATTTATAAGAATGTATGCTTTTTTTGCAACTAATACACTAATCTCATCCTTATATAGATTATTTATAATATGACTATTATTTTTTTTAGAGTAAGTCATCTTCTTATGCATTTTAAGAAATATATCTTTATCAACACTTTCATTATCTATTTTATTAGTTAACTGTTTAAACATATTAAAACCATGCTCTAAGTCTTTTTTTCTTAAATGATATAGCTGATTTAAAACACTATACAAGCTACTAGGAGTATTATCATAAAGACTAATATATTCTTTTTTAATATCAAATACATAATAAATTCTCATTAAACATCACCTACTACATATTAATATTAAAATAGTTCAAAATTTGTCAAAAAAAGAAATTATTTTATTAATTTCTCAATTTGTGATTCTATATATTTTTCTGTGTAATTGTATTTTTCCTTTTGATCAGTTATGGGTGCACTGATACCAAATTTATCTATTGTGAATAAATGCGCTCTATTACTAACAAACCTATCCCATGAATATGATGACGATGCCTCTATAACAAATGTATTATCACATTCAGGCAATATTTCATTTTTATAGTTATTGTCCATTTTATCAAACATATCAATTGAAGGCATGCTTACTACTCTAACATCTATTCCTTTTTCTTTTAATTTTTCTGAAACATCAATAGCTAGGTGCAATTCTTCTCCACAAGAAATAATTATCAAGTCTATCTTTTTTGATTCTTTTTTTATAATATATGCACCGTTTTTAACATCATTTACTTTTGTGTCCTTTAATATTTTAAGATCATTTTTACTTAGAATTATTGCAGAAGGGTTTCTTGATTCAAGTATTGATTTATATGTTCCTAAAACCTCATTAGCATCACTTGGTCTATATACGTCTAAATTTGGAATTGCTCTTAAACCAACCAGCTGTTCAACTGGTCCATGAGTTATTCCATCTCCACCAATAAAAATAGAATCATGAGTAAATACATATATTACCGGCAAGTTCATTATGGAACTCATTCTAATAGATGGTTTCATATAATCAGAAAAAGCTAAAAATGTTGATGTTACAGCAGTTAAACCACAAAGAGCAAGTCCGTTACATATACCAGCTGATGAGTGTTCCCTTATTCCAAAGTTAATGCATCTATCTATATCAGAAGAAAAATCAACCTTAGTAGAAGTTGCAACATCACAACTTCCTCCTATTAAGTAAGGATATAAAGATAATATTTGATTTAAAATTTTACCCGATGTTTCTCTTGGTGATTCAATACCATTTTCTGGTGCTTCATAATATAAATCTTTAATCTTAATTTTTTCTCCACTATTAATTAGTAAATCAAATAGCTCTTTATCTTTTTCATCTAGAGATGTTACCTTATTCATCCATTTCGTTTTAACTTCATCCATTCTATTATTAATTTTATCTCTTAGGTATTGCACACAATCATCACTAACTTGAAATGGAATATCTCTTAAACCAAGTTTTTGTTTAATCAAAGTAGTATCTTCATCGGATAAAGTTCCACCATGTATTTTGCTAGTACCTTCTAACATTGAATATTTACCTATTATAGTTTTTATTTCTATTATAGTTGGTTTGTTAGATGCTTTAGCACTATTGATAGCATCGTTAATTGCACCAATATCATCTCCATCACTTACTAATATATAATACCAGTTCATTGACTCAAATCTAGCTTTTATATTTTCTAAAAAAGTATTAGATAATTTACCATCTAAAGTTATATCGTTTGAATCATATAAAAGTGTTAAATTATCAAGCTTATATGTACCTGCCAACGAACATGCTTCATAACTTATTCCTTCCATTAAATCTCCATCACCACACATGCAGTAAACGTTATAATCTATCACATTTTTTAATTTCTTTGATAAATATTTAGATGCAAGTGCCATACCAACCGCATTTGATATTCCTTGTCCTAAAGCACCAGTTGTTGAATCAACTCCAGGAGTTAGTCCTTTTTCTGGATGTCCAGGAGTAATGGAATCAAGTTTCCTGAATTTCTTTAAGTCATCAAGAGAAACACTAAAACCAGACATATATAAAATTGAATACAATAACGCAGAAGCATGTCCTCCTGATAAAACAAATCTATCTCTATTTATCCAATTGGGATTATTTATATCAAATCGTAAATGATTGGCATATAAAGAGTAAATAGTTGGCGCAGCACCTAAAACAACTCCTGGATGCCCACTGCCAGCTTCATTAATCATATCTATTCCAATTCCTCTAATATTATCTATAGTTTTCTTATCTAATAAATTAGTTTCCTTCTTTTTGATTAACATCTAATCACCTTCCTAAATTATTATAGCACTTTATTATTATATTTCAAAACTAATAAAAATTCATATGTCTATAGACATATGAATTAATACTTATATTTTAATTCTTAGCTCCAAAGATTATCAGGGTACTCTCCTTTTGATATTAAATCTTTTATTGAATTTGATAAGTCTTCTTTATCTTCTTTATAAGTCATACCATGCCATACTGCATTTGTTTTCAATACTTCTACTGTAACATCATTATTCTTAATTTGTTCAAACACAACGTCTGGAATTAAATATTCACATTTGTCTAATTTGTATTTATTATCTTTTAAGAAGCTTTCAAATCTGCTTTCTAAATATCCAAAAATATTTGGTGTAAAACCAAACAAGTTCATTGATACAAGAGAATCAGATGACACTTCAAAAGACTCACTTCCATCTAAAGGAGATGCAACTATCTTATTATTTACCTTTTCTATAGAAGATTCAATTATTTTTTTTAAAAAATTGTTTTTAAGTTCACAAACACCTCTCTTAACTGCTCCATTCTCAGTTAATGTATTTGATACTTTATAGCCAACCATTGCATATTTATTAGTTTTATTATTATTTTTTAGAAACTCAGAAATTATTTTAAATGCATCTTTTCCGTAAAAATCGTCTGCATTTATAATTGCAAAATTGCTTTTTACAACATCTTTACAACATAATATTGCATGAGCAGTTCCTAAAGGTTTAACTCTATCATTTGGAAGCTTTACATCATATGGTACATTATCATTTTTTTGAAATACATATTCTATCTTAATTTTGTTTTCAATTCGTTTTCCAATTGTATTTCTAAATACTTTATAATTCTCTTCTTTAATTATAAAAATTACTTTATCAAATCCAAATCTTATAGCATCATATATAGAATAATCAATAATGAACTCGCCACTGGGACCAACAGGTTCTATTTGTTTTAAACCACCAAATCTGCTTCCCATTCCTGCAGCCAAAATTACTAATTCCATAAAATCACTCCTATCTATTCACAAAAATTATACCAATTTTAAATTTAAACATCAAGAAAATAATAAATATATAAAAAGAAAGCATTTAATACTCTCTTTATATTATAATATTATTTAATTTTTTTATTATTAATTAAATAGCATTAACTCTTTTATTAATTCTATCTTTTCCTAAAATTTTTAATACTTCATACAAATCAGGGGTCGTAGATTTTGTAGTCATAGCAACTCTAATTATCATACTAAAATCGGCAATACTACCTTTATAATCATCAGAATTTAATTTATATTCTTTCATATTTGAACAATATCCTAAAGAATCACAAGCATCTTTCATTTTACTAAACCATGTATCTTTATCGTCTTTTTCACTATAATATTTTTCAAAATATGTATTTAAAACTTTTTTTATTTCTTCTTTATCAGTAATTTTTTGCCATTCATAATTATTTTGTTCACTATAGAAAAGTTTGTCATACATATACCAAATACAATTTTTTATGTCTTTATAAGTTGTATAATCTTTTCTAGGTTTTTTTTGTTCACGCTCTATGTTTATTACACTCATATAATATTTCTTGTCACTATTGATCAAATCAAATAATTCTCTATCATACTTTGAAGACCAATCCATGCTTTTCTCTAACAGTTCTTCTTTACTCATTTTTGAAATTATATCCCTAGAAATATTATTAAGTTTTTCTAAATCAAAAAGAGCTCCTGATGATGACATTTTCTTAGGAGAAACCTTAAAATCAATAAAAGATTTATCAGGGTTTAAAGCATGCCATTCTTCATAGTTTGAGTTAATAATAGTCATTAATGCTTCAATTACTGCTAGAGTCGGATAACCCTTTTCTTCGTAATAACTCATTGATGCTTCAGGATCTTTTCTTTTACTTATTTTCCTTACTGTTTGTCCTTCCTTTTTTATTATTAGTGGAGTATGTACATATTTAGGTCTTTTGAATCCAAAAGTGTCAAACATTTCTATATGCTTTGTCACACTTGGAAGCCATTCTTCACCACGGACAACATGTGTTGTATGCATTAAATGATCATCAACTATATGTGCAAAATGATAAGTTGGAAGCATATCACCCGATTTCATAATTACATCATCAATATCATTTTCACTTAGAAATAGCTTCCCTTTAACTTCATCATCAACTACTATTTTATTGTCGAAATCCCCATTTGATTTAAATCTTATAACAAATGGTTCTCCACTATTTATTTTTTTTATTTGTTCTTCAATAGATAGTTTTCTACATTTTGCATATATCCCATAGTAACCAGTTCTCTTCTTTCTGGACTCTTGAAGATTTCTCATTTCATCAAGTTCTTCTTTAGTGCAAAAACATGGATATGCTCTTCCCATTTCTATTAATTTTTTTATGTATGTATGATATATTTCTTTTCTTTTGCTTTGAATATAAGGGCCATAATTACCAACGATGTTTCCTTCAAACTCATATTCATCAGGGTTAATATCATAATGATTTAATGTTTTCATTATAAGCTTTACTGCATTTTCTACTTCTCTTTTTTGATCAGTATCTTCATTTCTTAAAAAGAAAACACCGTTAGAGTTCTTTGCAATATTATAATCTATTAAAGCCTGATAAAATCCACCCAAATGCATATATCCTGTAGGAGATGGTGCGAATCTTGTAACACATGCATCTTTATCTAAACATCTTTCTGGATACTTATTTTCATAATAATCAACATCATGCTCTAAATTTGGAAATATTATATTTGCTAAATCCTTATTTGTCATTAAGTACACCTTCTATCCCACTTTTTGTTTTCATAAATTTGCAAGCAAATAATTTTTTTTTCATATTAACCTCCGTATATTATATCACCATTAATATTATTTTCAAATAATAAATTAAATCTAATGTTCTAGTAAATAATTAATGCTTTGTAATTACTTTACAATTATTTAATCAACTCTGCAACATTTTTAATCAATACATATTAATTCATATTCTCTTTTTCCAAGACCCAAACTTTCAGCATATGGGAGTATTTCCCTTCCAAGTTTTTTATCTATTCTTTCTTGTAATTTTTTAGAACCCTTATCACAACTATTCCATATCATATCAATAAAGGCTTGATCATTAGCAACTGGATCAAGTGAAGCAATAATACCTAAATCACCCATTACAGGTGCAGTTTGATGGGCATCACAATCGCAATCTACAGATAAATAATTCATAACAGTTATATATAATATTGGCTTGTTTTGTTTATTAAAATAATCAGTAACAGAAGCAGCTGCTTCTGCCATAGACTCAATAAAATCAATTTGTTCATACTTGCAACCCCAAGCTGTATTGGGATTATTATCTTGTCCGCAAGAATGAATATATGCTTTTCCATTTCGACTTGCAATGCCAATTGATTGATTCTTTAAACTAGCACCAAATCCTCCCATTGCGTGACCTTTTCCATGAGCCAAATTTATAATACAATCATAATTATTCAGATTATTACCAACAATATTATATTTTAAATGTCTTCCATTAGCAACTGGAATAATCATCTCTCCTTCTGAATCCATTATATCAACTTCAGCATAATCCATAAAGCCATGTTCTCGTGCAACTTTTAAGTGCTCTTCTGCAGTTGTTCTAGCGCCAGGATAAGCAGTATTACATTCAATAATTGTACCATTTAGTTTTTTTACTAAAGGACCAATTAAATCGGCTTTTAAATATCCCTTTGAACCCTTTTCTCCAGTTGACACTTTTACTCCAACTTTTTTCCCTTCTAGTGAAACTCCTAAAGATTCATAGATTTTTATAAGATTTTGAGATGTAATGCTTTTCGAAAAATATACTTTTGATTTTGTCATTTTATGTATTCCTCTCTATAATTTTTTTATTTTATCTATAATTATTAGTTTGTTATATGAATTATTATCATTTATGAAACACTCTATTATAATATAAGTACTACAAATATTATTTCTTTATTAATAAAATTCATTATTCATTTCTTTATATTTA
This sequence comes from bacterium, assembly GCA_029218465.1. Lineage (GTDB taxonomy): Bacteria > Bacillota_I > Bacilli_A > RF39 > UBA660 > CAG-710. The sequence goes on from JAQXRJ010000085.1 coordinate 24,497, forward strand.
TCAAATAGTTTTAGACATTCTACTCTATCAATGCATTCAATGTAACTTCCTAATTTTTCTCTTCCACCAAATATCTTATTGAATTTATCATCTCTAAAACCAATTAATTCATTGTCTTTTATAGTACATCCATAATATATTTTATCAATATTAGCCCACATACATGCACATAAGCACATATGACAAGGCTCACCTGTTGTGTAAATAACACATCCAGATAAATCATGTGTATTTAATTTATCACAAGCTTCTCTTATTGCTGAGATCTCGCCATGACACGTTGGATCATCATTTATTAAAACTTTATTATGACTTCTAGCAATTATATTGTTATCTTTAACAATTACAGCACCAAATGGACCACCATGATGGTTATTAATTCCTAGATTTGCCTCTTCTATAGCAATTTTCATAAACTTATTCATATAGCTCTCCTAATTTATTTTTTCTTTCCAAATCTACTAAACGGAAAAAGTGTATATGATGCTTTTCCTTTTATATTTGATTTTTTAATAAGACCAATCATTCTACTATCTTTTGAATTTTCTCTATTATCACCTAATACTAAGTAATATCCATCAGGTATTGTTTCTTTTCCAGATATTGACTCAACACTAAAATCACTTGTAATAGTACCTGTAGCAAGATATTTTTCATCTATTTTTTCATCATTAATATAAAGTTTATTGTTTATGCATTCAACCTTGTCACCTGGTATTCCTATAACTCTTTTTATAATAGATTCACCCTCATATTTTATTACAACAATATCATATCTTTTTATATCATTAAACTTGTAACTTATTTTGTCAAGCAACATTATATCTCCATTTAAGAGTGTATCTTTCATAGATGGACCAACCACTCTAACTGGAGATACTATAAACGTTCTTATTAATACAACTATTATAATTATAATAACATATTCATACGTATCTTTAATAATTTTTTTCATGATTAAAAATAAAAAATAAGGCATAAGCCTTATTCTTGTCCTCTTTCTTTAATTTTGTATTGACCAACCATATGTCTTAAGAATGTCAACTTAGCACGTCTTACTTTACCTTTTTTAACAACTGTTATCTTATCAATGCTTGGTGAATGAACAGGAAATATCCTTTCTACTCCAACTCCATAAGAATTCTTTCTTACAGTAAACGTTTCACTTATCCCTGATCCTTTACGTGCAATTACAGTTCCTTCAAATGCTTGAATTCTTTGTCTTTTGCCTTCGACAATTTTAACATCAACCCTAACAGTGTCTCCAACTCTAAATTCTGGAACATTAGGATTAAGTTGTTTAGCAGTAATTTTATCAATTACATTGCTCATGATATCACTCCTTCTTTATTAAATAATCTTATAATACTTAAAATATTAAAGCGGATTAAGTTTTTCAACTCATTAAGTGTAACATAAATTATATTTAAATACAATATATTTATTTACATTTTTTTTCTGTTTCTTCAAGTCTTTTTACTATATGGCTATAAGAAAAGTAACCATTTCTAATTAATTTATTCCAATTAGTAATATTTTCTCTTCCCTTTTTTTCTTTTGCTTCTTGCAAGGCTGAATATATTTGTGAATCACTAGCATCGAAAGTTAAGCCTAATTCTTTACATAAAATTTCCCTAGTTTCTTCATTAATTGTATAGTGCAATGCAGGAAGTGTATCTATCCATCTACTAACAGCATTCCAAACTCTTATATTTTTAGTACTAGTTCCAGCTGAAAACAACGTTTTATTTAATTTATCCTTTGCAGTAAGTATCTCCTCTGGTGTGGCATCAGGTGTAATTCCTAATATTTCATAATATTCTTGTTCCAATTCTTTGTCATATTTCATTTAAAATCGCCTCTTTCAAAACATGCACATTATACCATAAAGTTAATTAAAAGTCAATTTTATCCATCTTGTTTCTCTATAACTTTATTATATTCTTCAATATAAGCATCTGTAATATTAAAATAATCCGTAATATTTTCACACACTTTATAAAACACTTCAACACTAACATAATTTTCATGCTCAACTGTGTTTATAATTTTTTCTTTTATTATATATTCACTTTTTTCTAAATTACTTTTTATTTTGTTTCTAGACCTTAGTATAGCCTCATTTATTGCTTCTTCTACAGAATATATATTAACTTTTTCGTTTGTTTCGATTTCATTACAATAATTAAGACTTATAGGCACAATAGCATTATTAATGGAAAATATATTTTCTTCTTTATAAGTTTTATATTTATTAAAATTTAAAAAATAAGCTTCTTTATCAAAAAACTTTATTTTTAGTCTTTTTGATTTATTTGATGTATAATTAACTTCTTTATAATACAAAGGCATATCTATAGTTGTTTTATACCATACTTCAGCATAAACTAATCCTTTCGCAGATATTGTGTTTTTTATTTTGTCATTCTTAGTTATTAATCCTGATACAATAACATCGCCCTTTTTTACATAATCTCCAATTTTCTTTTTTATTTCACCATGACTTGCTTCTATTTTAGTTATTATACCTGATTTTTTCGCAATAAGATTTCTTTTTGGAAGTTCCTCACTCTTGTTCTTAATTATTCGTTCTTCAACACGGATTTCATATGTACTACCAATTCTATTTATTTCCAACCATTCAATGTTTTCTTTATTATTATTAAGTATTTTTTCAACTATTTTTTCTTTTTCTTTATAGCTCTTTACTAAATTAAATTTTTTTATTCCATAAGTATTTAGTTCATTATATAACAAACCTCTTATTTCTCTTTTCGAATGGACAACTTCTACATCGAAAATTATATTAGATAATAACAATAAATAAAAATATCCAATACAAAAAACAATAATAAAAATTAGATGTCTTTTAACAATATCTATTATCTTTATTAAGCCATATAATTTAATAATTTTTATTTCGTACACTGTTTTTATTCTTTTTATATTTTCATAATCTTTTTTTGAAACCTTTATGTATGCACATTTATCACGTATCTCTATATTTTCTATATAAATTCCATAATTATATATTTTTTTTATAAAACGTCTTACATCTTTCCCTATAATTTTTAACTCATAATAACTATTAAACAATAAAATCACTCCAGTTCAATTGATTTTATATCTCCTTCTATTAACAATTCTTTATCTAAGAGTTTTTTTATCAAAAGATTATTTCCTTTTACAATTATATTCTTTTTTTTTGTAGAAATATTTACTCTTGTTTTTTCCATTACAATTATTTTTTCATAATTGATTATATTTACTTTGTTATCAATAAAACTAATTTTACATTGTTCATCAAAAATATAATTTTTTAATTCTTTAAACATATATTCACCAATTAATTATATGTTTTAATATAAAAAATAAGCTACATTTGTAGCCATTTTAATTATCTTGAAAAACAAGAAATTTCTTATTTTTAATTCTTTTTACTTTTCTATAATTTTTATTTACTCCTTTTTCTATATTATCAATATTGCTTAGTAAGTTATTAATTATAGAATTTCTAAAACTTATTTTTTTATTATGATGATTAATCAAAGAATGTGTTAATGTATTTAGCTCCTCTGAATTATTCATAACTGTTTTTATATTTATAATCTCACTCATTATATAAGAATATAAATGTGGATTTTGTCTTATTTCTATATCATTTATTGAAAATAGATATTGTATTATTTCTTGTAAATAATTTGAAAATTCATTTTCAAAGTCACCTATAGAAAAATCTTTATTTATACACGAATTTGAATTTATATATGATTTATATTTCCCTTTATTATAATATATAGTTTCAATTACGATATCACTAAAGACCGTATTATATTTTAAATATGCAGATTGATATTTTAATTTTTTAAATTTATTCATATTAAGCAATTCAATTAAACTATCATATTTTTTTAATAATAAATTTTCATATCTAATAATATTTTCTTCTTCTTGCTTTATTTTACTTTTATCTCCAAACATTTTCATTTTGCACAAATAAATAATCGTTCTATATAAATTAACATCATCTCCTAATCTTAGTAAATAAGAATTATTATCACTTAGTTCTATATTTAATAAATCTTTTTTTATCATACATAACTCATTAATATATCTGCAAGCCAAACTATCTATACATATTTCTTCTAATATACTATTTCTTTTTTCAATATTAAACTTAGCTAATACATTCAATTTAGAATTATCATTTTCATCAGCTTCGTTTACTAAAGCAACGTTATATAATTCCTGTAAATTAGCATAATATTCTATTAATTCATTAATTTGATACAACGTGTTATCATCATTTGATTTGGCTAAAAATTGAAATTCATCATCTAACTCTTCTAATATTTGGTCCATTGCTTCAGAAACGATTTCATCATTTTCAGGTTTAATACTTTCAATCAAATTATTCATTTCTTCAATGTCAAACAAAGCCATATATTTTTTATTAAAGCATAAACTTTTTTGTATTAAGTCTCGATTTTTGTAAAAATCATCAACTATTTCAAATTCGTATTCACTCTGTCCATTAAGTAAATTTTTAATATCATGATAAATGCTTTTAATATCTTCTCTTCTGACTAATGTAAAATTCATACCATAATATGTAACCAAATAATTATAAATACCTAGATATAGATATGTACTACTGACTTTCATAACAAAACTCCCTTCAGCATTATTATAACAAAAGATACTTATTATATCAATTAAGTATCTTTTGTTTTTTTGCACTTATAGTTTGGACTTTCAACATAAACATTAAATGCGAATAATGAAAAACCAATTAATGACAAGGTTTTCGCAACTGTCAATCCTGGAGACTTATATTCTATTTTAATATCATGATATCCCTCCTCCATTTTGAAGCCTATAAAAGAGAGATCCGTTTTTTCATATTTTATTTTTTTATTGTCAACATAAATATTAAAGCCATTATCATATGGAATACTTAAATTAAAGTATCCATTACTAGAATTATTAATAGAGCCTTCAATTACATCTCCACTGATATTTGAAATATTAAATGTGTCAATATCATTATATCCATTAACTAAATCACTATAGTTGATTATATATGTCTCTATATCAGATATTTTATAATTACCTTTATCAAACTTTATAGTTAATCTATTTAGCTTTTCTTCTGATATTGTATATTCAAATGTCTTATTATTATTATAATACTTCCAATTTTTACAAGTTAGTTTATTACTTATACCATTTATATTTATTAAATTATCTCCAACTCCACATGAATTTGAATCTAACAAATTAAATTTTATAAAAAGTATTTCATTTTCCAATTTTTTACCTAAATCAATAACAAGTTCTCCATTTTGCTCTGAATCTATTTTAACAACATTATCTTTTTTATCTATTGTTAAATCTTTTTTAAAAACAATTTCATAGTCAAAATCTATTTTTTTAATATTAGAATTATATTCTACAGCTGAATTGTCATCAATGATTACATAATTAAGAATTGCCTCAACATTGTATGGATACTCTAATTTATTATAATAAGAAATTGGCATTACTCTATTAGAAACATATCCAATTGGAAGAACATCATTATTTATATACAAATAATTGTTATCTATTGATTTTACAAAGTCATAACCTAATTCATTTATTTCTGGTCCAATTAAATATTTATTACCAGAATAAATATTAAATATTAAATTTTTAGGAGCTGACAACTGACCTCTACTTCTATTTAAAATATCATTTCCAATCCCTTGATAATAAAAATATTGATAGTTTTGATTTCCTATTGATGAGTAATAACTTGAAGTATTATAATCTGAATTCACAATATAATTAGCAGTAGCAAGCCCACCATTTCTATTTGAAATTCTATATATAGAATTATCTATGTTTTGAATATAATCTACTAATTGTTTTGTTGAATTATTATTATAATCAATTTTTTTAGATTGTAATTTATCTAAATAATTTGAAACAGCAAACATACACATCATAATAATTATTAAAGGAACATATATATAATAATCTTTTTTTATAATAGAAAATATTATTAAACAACTCATAGTTATGACAAAATCAATATTTAAGTAAAAACTATTATCTTTTGAGAGAAAGACATATATACCTAAAATTATAAATAAAAATATAGGAATTAAATTACTTTTCTTGCTTTTAAACATACTATTCATCGTAATTGCAATAACAAATATAAACAAAGGAGTAAATGGAATTAACACTTTTGCATTTATATACATTCCTCCATTAAGTAAATAAATAAATATTGGAAATATTAATAAAATTGATAAACAAATTGCAAGAAATCTATTTTCTTTTTTCTTTTCAACTATCGAATATATAAGTGCAAAATAGACAAATGACGTTAAGCCTGGGGAATAAGAATTATATAATATATAACCGGTATTTATTGTAGGAATAAATAATTTTAAATAATCTATTACAACGGATGTATCAGCTCTTCCATTTAATAAGGCAATAAATGTGGGAAGAAGTATTATCATACTAGCTAAAATTCCAATAAAAATAGGCATAAGAAATTTAAAGCCATCAGTAAAAAACTGATTGAATTTAATTGTTTTATTAGTCTTTATGTAAACATATATTCCATATAAAATAATGCATAAAATTGACGAAATACTAAAAAAATAGCTAGTTGATGTTATTAATATAATACTTAATGTTAAAAGACTTTTTCTATTATTATTAAAATAATTATCTACTCCTATTAGGCCCATTATTAAAAATGGCATATAGTTAACAAACATAATATGTCTATGAGAATGAAATAGCAAACATCCAGATAACATGTATAATATAGTACTTATAATAGTAATTTTTTTATCAAACTTCGAACTGATAAAATATTTAAATAATAATACACTTATATAAATTAACAGTATTGATGATATCTGTATGTAACTCTTCATAGATATGAATGGCAATAAATAAGAAATTAAAATTGTAGGAGAAAGAAGTCCATAATATGATAAATTATAAATATTTTGTCCAGAACCGATATTAAATGCAAAAGATGGAATAAGATTTCCTGTTTTGTAAAATAATTTTCTAAAGTAATCCGGTATTAAATAATGCTGTACATTCCAATCAAGAGTAGATCCATAATAATATTTTCCAAATCTTGTTAGAAAAATATAAAAGCATGCAAAAATAATTGTTATAAATATTTCAAATTTATATTTATTTATAAAACTCTTTATCTTATTCATAAGTACCACCATTACAAGTATATATTAAAATTCATGTCTATTCAATTAATAATAGAAAAAATATTTAAATATTAATTGATATCAAATATAGATAATGTTCTATAATCTTTATGCTGTTTTTTAATACTTTAAAATTAAAATAAAAAAATCCTTAAAATAAGGATCTTAGATTCATAAAATGGTGTCCTGTGAGAGATTCGAACCCCCGACCGACGCCTTAGAAGGGCGTTGCTCTATCCAGCTGAGCTAACAGGACATGTATAACTCAAATACATATTAAATTATACACTATATTTTAAAATATTCAACCTTTTTTAGATATTTTTTTAATTTTTACTTTTTAAACTCTTTTACAGTTCTATTGTCAACATTAAAAATTATCTTATCAACATCATAATTATCAAAAACAGAATATCCAATGGTATAAACTACTTCTTCTAATATATAATCATTTCCCATAAAAATACTATTATTAAAGTTAAGAAGCATAGTATCATCATTAATCTCATAATTAATTAATTCAGTTTTAGAATTTAATAAGCTAACTAAATTTGGTTGATATATATAACTACTAGATAAACTTTCTATTATAATTTTAATTTTATCTTCGGAATTATTAACATAATTTGTAACTGGGACCAGATAATTTGTATTATCTATATTATTTATATAATATACAACTACCTTTTGAATATCTTTTAAGCTTTTAATATTATATGTTTTATTAATACCAAATTCTCTTGTTATCACATTTGGAATGTCAAAATACTTGCTCAATTCTTCATCATTTACATACAGCTTTATATTATTTATTTCTTTTATTTCAAATATAGAATAAGAAATAGATTCAATTAATTTATTTTTAAACTTATCATCGACATTCAATATATCTTTAGAAAAATTAATTGATAACGTATCATCTTCTAAGCTTACATCTAATATTTTCGTTTTTTTAGGTACAATGCTTTTTAAACCATTTGGCATAGCATTATTATTTATAAGTTTATTAATTATTTCAATAGCTTTATCTTTAGTTTTTTCCACGCTGTTTATTAAAACATTTACTTTAACTAATAAATCGTTATCACTTAATAAATATACATAACCTATTTCGGTAGTTTTATATTCTATGGTAGGATTAACATTTAAAGAGTTAATATTACTACTTTTGCTAGGCATCATATATATCATTAAAATAATAACGATTGTTATTGTTGTTATAAGTATCTTTCTCATAGCTTTTTTCTTAAGCATAGTATCACCTATAAAATTTTATGAGATTACTTATATTTTATTCATTATAATGAAAGTTCATTTAATTTTAATAATTCTATTACAGCACTGGCTCTTCCTTTAACTCCCAATTTTTGCATTGTATTAGATATATGATTTCTAACTGTTTTTTCACTTATTCCGAGTTCACAGGCAATTTCTTTAGTACTGTAATTTTTTATTAAAAGTTCAAATACTTCTCTTTCACGAAGTGTTAATATTCCTTTAATATTCAGCCCTTCCTTCTTATATATTATTATCTATTGTATAATATGAAGTTACAAATATAAGTTGAAGGTATTTATCTATTATTATTTAAATTGAACAGTAATATACACTTTATCGCTAAACTCTTCTTGAACGCTTCTCATAATATTATTAGCTAGTTCAGAATCATGTTTATCGCTGTCTATTACTACTGTTATTTCTTTATTTTCTATTTTAACGAATACAGGTAATTTATACTTTTCTTTTAGTTTTGATTCTAATAATGCTTCATTGCTAGTTGTTTTTGTAAGCTGTTGTAATTCATTATAAGCATTATTCTTTTCTTCAGTTGTTATCGTTGAATTAGTAAGAAGAGATTCTAGGCTTTGTTTTAATTCAGCTCTTTCTTCATTTAAGTTTACTCTTAAAGCTTCAATCACTTCACTTTCTTCTACAGACACTACTGGATCATTTTTTTCTGCTTCAGTACTAGTAGTTGTAGTTGATTTGTCAATATTTGCGCTGTTATTAGTAAGTAACAGTTCATTTGGCATAGTAATGTAATACACACTAAGTACCAATATTAAACTAAATAATGTTAAAAACCATAAATTCTGCTTATTTATCATACATATACTCTCCTTTACAATACATTTTATTGCAAGTTAAAAAAAATATTACATCAACTGTAACATCTTTAAAATTTTATATTTATTTTTTGATTAATAATTCGTTAATCGAATTAATTATAGCTATTTTACCATATTCAAATGTAAGAGAACCTTGTTGATACGCAATGAATGGAGTTCTAAGAGGACCATCACAAGAAATTTCTATTGAAGAACCTTGAGTAAAAGATCCACTTGCCATTATAATTTCATCGTCATATCCAGGCATTTCAGATGGCTCAACCACTGCATTTGAATCAATTGCACTGTAAGACTGAATAGATTTACAGTAATTAATTAACTTATCTCTATCATTAAACACAATATTTTGTACAATATCCGCACGTTTTTCATTATATTTAGGTTCAACATTATAACCTAAATTTTCTAATATGTAACTTGTTAACACTGCAGTTTTAATACTTGCTGCAACTACACTAGGAGCAAAATATAATCCTTTCAAAAATTCTTTGTTTGCACCTAAACTAGGACCAACATCTTTACCCTCTCCAGGGACAGTTAACCTTTCAGCTATCAAATGAATTAATTCTTTTTTTCCGACTACATAAGCTCCATTTGATGCCATACCAGCACCTAAATTTTTTATTAAAGAACCAATAATTATATCTGCTCCTACTTCAAGTGGTGATTTATCTTCAACAAATTCACAGTAACAATTATCTATAACTATAGTAAGTTCTTTATTGATTTTTTTGATAATTTGTATTACTTTTTCTATTTTTTCTATAGTTATACTTTTTCTAGTAGAATATCCCTTTGATCTTTGTATATAAACAATTTTTGGAGTTTCCTTTTTTAAATATTTTTCAATTTTCTTATAATCAAAATCATCATTGACTAAATCTATCTCATTATAAATAACTCCAAATGATTTTAAAGAACTATTATTATCTTTTATCCCAATTACTTCATGCAAGGTATCATATGGTGTTCCTGATATACAAAGCATTATATCATTGGGTCTTAAAAGTCCAAACAAAGATACAGTTATAGCATGAGATCCTGATATAAATTGATTTCTTACAAGTGCGTCTTCTCCACCAAATATATTACTGTAAATTTCTTCTATTGTGTCTCTGCCAATATCATTATATCCATAACCTGTCGTCATATTAAAATGAGCCTCGGACACATTATTTTTTTTAAATGCATTTAATACTTTTATACTATTTTTTAGACATTGTTCATCTATTTCTTTATAAATATCTCTTAAGTCTGTTTCTGATTTATCTAAAATATTTTTTAATCTTGAATCTAATTCCATTATCTACTTCCACCATCCACTCTTATAATACTATCATTAATATAACTTGCTTCTTCACTAGCAAGAAAAAAAACTACATTTGCAATTTCTGATTCTTTTGCAAATCTACCAAGTAATATTTTCTCACTTTCACTAGAAATAAATTTATTATCAAGCTCATTGTCAAGTTCCTTTATTTTATTTGTTTCTACCCATCCAGGTAATATTGAATTAACATTAATAAAAGGTGCAAACTCTCTGGCAAAATTATGTGTCATATTTATAATTGCAGCTTTTGATGCATCATACTCTAAAGTATTTGGATCATACTTGTCGATTGCATTATTAGAAGAAATATTAATTATATTCCCTTTTTTTTCTTTTAACATGTTTTTAGCAACATGCTTTGTTACAAGAAAAGTGCCTATAACATTTACATCAAAGACTTTTTTAAATGAATCATAATTCTTATCAAAAAAATCAATATTAACTTCTATTGCAGCATTATTTACTAAAATATCTATTCTACCAAATTTTGATATAATTTTTTCTACCATATTTTCAACTTCACTTTCAGAAGAAATATTACACCTAATAGCTATTACATCAGCATTATATTTTTTTATTATTTCTTTTTTTAATTTGATAGCTTCATCATAATTATTATTATAACAAATTACAACACTATAATTTTGACTGGCAAATTTTTTTATTATTTCGCAACCTATATTTCCACTCGAACCAGTTACTAAAACACATTTTTTCATATTAACCTCTAATCATTTCTTTATATTGAGGGTATTTTTCGTTAATAACTCTTTTAACTTTTTCTAGCGTTTTATAATTTGAACTAGAAATAAATTGTCTGGATGTACAATATTGTTCACCAACTTGTTCACATGTCATTTTTTCATTTCCATATAGACCATATGTTTTTATAAAAATATCATATTTTTTCAAGCCGGCATATTCATAAAAATATAAAAATTTTGTCTCTAAAATAGATTCTTTATATTTAGGAAGATTTAATTTTAGTTCATTTAGCAGATTATCATTTTCTAAAATAGAAGCAATATTTTCTTCATTTTTTTTAGTTAAAATATTTTTCTTAAGCTCATAAGCTCTACAAAATTCAATTATACTTTGTATTTCCTGTTGATTATATTTTTCAAAAACATCTCCACAAATAGCTCTTTTTATATCTTCTTTCATGCTTAATTCAAACTCTACCTCTTCATAATCATCATCAAAAAATGCATTAGAAGCAATTATATCTGACAATGTATTTTCACCTTCATTATCTACACCAATCGGAGCATTTAATGATGCAACATTTTCATTAATAATTACATTATAATAAAATTTCACGTCCTCTAAAGAAAGATCTAAATAGTCTGTAATCTCTTCATAGGAAGGATTTCTATCATACTTTTTTTGAAATTCAAAAAATAAAGCCTTAATCTTTGAACAAATTATTTCTACACCAACAGGCACTTTTATAGTTTTATACTTACATGTTATTGATCTTTCAATATATACTTTTATATAATAAATAGCATATGATAGTAATCTCCCTTGTTTGTAATCATATTTTTTGATAGCCTCAAGCATTCCAATTACAGCATCTTGTGCTAAATCATCGACACCAATTCCAAATCTATTTGAATACGAGCTTGAAACCATAAGAACAAATTTCATATTAGACATTAATAAAACATCTATTGCATTTTTGTCTCCTTGCTCTTTTAGTTTTGCATAGTATATTTCTTCTTCTCTTGATAATGGTTTAAATTTTGCATTATCTCTATAATATCTAATAATAGGATTACTAACCTCATTAAATTCACTATCATTTTTTGAATATCGAAATACATCTTTATTTGTTTTAGGTTGTTTTCCAAATAAATAATATACATATACGTTTATATCTTCTTCTGACAAATTTAACTCTTTACCAATCTTATCAATTTTTTGCATACTAATTTTATTTTTTTCATTTAAATTTTCTATAACTTTTTTTTCAAAAATATCGTATTCAGTCTTCATAGTCTAACCCCTCTCTTCTTGACTTATATGAATACGTATGATATCACATTTTCTAAAAAAAGTAAAGAAAAGATATCTATAATTTATAGATACCACAAAAATATAAATATATTTATTATAGCTGCTCTTCAATTCTTATAAGTTCATTATATTTGCAAATTCTATCAGTTCTAGACATTGAACCTGTTTTTATTTGTCCTAAATTTAAACCAACCGCTAAATGAGCAATTGTTGTATCTTCTGTTTCGCCACTCCTATGTGAAATAATTGTTTTATAATTATTTTTTCTTGCAAGTTCTATTGTTTCAATAGTCTCAGTTATCGTTCCTATTTGATTTACTTTTATTAATATTGCATTACCAGCTTTTAAGTCAATTCCCTTTTGTAAATATTCCTTATTTGTAACAAATAAATCATCTCCAACTATTTGAATCTTGTCTCCAAGCTCCATAGTTATCTTAGAAAATCCATCCCAATCAGATTCAGATACTGGGTCTTCAATAGAAATAATTGGGTATTTGTTAATTAATTCTTTATAAAAATCAATAAGTTCATCTGTTGTGAGAGTTTTATTTTCTCCCTTCAAAATATATTTACCATCTTTATAAAATTCACTTGCCGCAACATCTATTGCAATACAGACATCTTTTCCTTTTTCGTATCCAGCTTTTTCTATAGCTTCTACTATTAGTTTAAATCCTTCTTCATTTGATGATAAATTAGGAGCAAATCCACCTTCATCTCCAACCCCAGTTGAATAACCTTTACTAGATAATACTGATTTTAGACTATGGAATACTTCACTGCCAACTCTAACTATTTCTTTTATACTATCCTTCATTGGTATAATCATGAATTCCTGAAAATCAAGCGAGTTTATTGCATGTGCCCCTCCGTTTAATATATTCATCATTGGTCTTGGAATAGTTCTTCCTTCTCCAACATATTCATATAATGGAATTTTTTTAGATAAAGCCGCTGCCTTAAGTGTAGCCATACTTATGCCTAAAATAGCATTTGCTCCAAATCTTGATTTGGTTTTAGTTCCATCTATCTCTATCATTTTATAGTCAAGGTCTCTTTGATTATAAGCATCTAATCCTATAACCAATTCTCTTAAAGGACCATTAACATTTTCAACTGCTTTTAGAACACCTTTCCCATTGTATCTATTTTTATCATTATCTCTTAATTCTAAAGCTTCATTTGAACCTGTTGATGCACCACTTGGAACTGATGCTCTACCTATTGTACCATCCTCTAATATTACATCAACTTCTACTGTTGGGTTTCCCCTTGAATCAAGAATTTCTCTTCCTTTAACGTCAACTATTTTCATTATCTACTCTTTCCTTCCTTTTCTTTTTCAAAATCAATACCCATATATTTTATTCTTAGATTTAGTTCATCCTCTAATATTGAAATTTTTTTCATTAACATTTCCATTTTTTCTTCTTCAACATATTTTTTATATTTATTTATAACTTCCATCTTAAACTTTTCAACTTCATCAAGCGCAAGATATAAACCATCTGCATTATCATCGTCACTGTCACAAACTATAGACATCATATTTATTAAATAATCTAATTTTCTTTTTACCTTTTTATCTATCATTTTTTCTATTAATGATGGATTAATTAGTATCATTTTGTTAACATTAATTGCGTCCTCAAACTTAACATTTTTTTTAGGGGTTATTTTATATCCTCCTATTTTATTATACTCAAAGTATTTTATAGTTTTTTCATCTTTATTTTTTACCACAAGAAATCTCTGTTCGTTTCCCATAATTACACCTCTTCATTTAAAAGATCTGGTCTTCTATTCTTTGTGCGTTTTAATTGTTCTTCATGCCTATATTTTTCTATTTCTTTATGATTACCATTTAACAATACCTCCGGAACTTTCATTCCTCTAAAGTCTCTAGGCTTTGTATATATTGGATAATCAAGCAAATTGTTACTAAACGAATCATTTATATGTGACTCCGTATTAATGACTCCATCAAGCAATCTAATTATTGAATCACTTATAACCATACTAGGAAGCTCGCCACCGGTTAAAACATAATCACCTATACTAATCTCCATATTTGCTAGAGTTCTTATTCTTTCATCAAAACCTTCATAGTGTCCACAGATAAATATTATGTGCTTTTTATTAGATAAATCATAAGCCATCCTTTGCTTATATTGCTCTCCATCAGGTGTAAGAAGAATAATAAATGAATCCTTTGTTTTTATACTGTCAACTGCATCAAATATTGGCTGTGGAGTAAGTACCATACCGGCTCCTCCACCATAAGGAGAATCATCAACTTTATTATGAGGATCATCCGTATAATCTCTAAAATTGATAATATTTATTTCAACTTTTTTATTATCTATTGCTCGTTTTATAATAGACTCGGATATAAATCCATCAAACATTTTAGGAAACAAAGTCAATATATCAATTTTCAACATATGGAACCTCCTTTTTAAACATTATTTTATCACTCTTTTTGTCTACTGATAAAATAAAATCTTTATTAAAAGGTATTAAAATTTTCTTTTTACTTTTACTTATTATTTCAATTAGTTCATTATTATTTCCTGTGTTATAAATATCAGATACTTTTCCAATATAATTATCTGCAATGAAGCAATCTAGACCTATCATATCATCCTTTAATATAACATTATTTAATTTCTCAAAGTCATCTCTATTTATATATACTTTTTTACCTTTAAATTGTAGCACATCATTAATATTATTATAATTCTTCAACATTATCATTTCATATTTTTTATGATGTCTGTAGCTTATTATAACTTTTTCTTCAAAATTATCGCCAATATATATTTTAGTGTTTTTGCAAAAAACAAGTTCTTTTTCCTCAAAACTAGAAATTATTCTAATCTCACCTTTTATTCCATGTGTATTAACGATTTTACCAATATATAAATAGTTCATATAATTACTCCATTCTTATATTTCAATATTACTTATTCATTTCATATAAAAGTATACTAGTTGCAACCGCACCATTTAAACTTTCTCCTTTATCGTTCATATCTATATCTAAAAATGTATCACATTTATCAAGTATGTCTCTTGAAACCCCATTTCCTTCATTACCTATAATTATTGCATATTTATTTTTATCCTTTTCTTTTAAATAAGAAACATTTTCACCATATTCAACCCTAGTTCCATATATAGGTATTTCATTTTTTATCAAAGAATTTATTACTTCGTTTAAGTCTTTGATAACAATATTTATATGAAAAATCATTCCTTGTGTTGATCTAATTACCTTAGGGTTATATAAATCAACTGTATCTTTGCTTAGGACAATAGTGTCTATATTAAAAGCACAAGCACTTCTAATAATAGTACCTAAATTTCCAGGATCTTGAATATTATCCAAAAGAAGTATTTTATCACCTTTAATGTCATTATGTTCATTCATTCTGCAAAGAGCCATTACTTTATTAGGTGTATCTAAAGAAGAAATTTTATTTATTATTTCTTGTGTAACATACACAGCTGGGACATCAAGTGGTAATGCTTCATTCTCTTCTAAAATCATTTCAATAATATTTCCCGATTTATAAGCTTCTAATACTGAATGTAATCCTTCGACAATGAAAGAATTAGTTTTTTTTCTGTATTTTCTATCTTTAAGCTTAACATAAAGCTTAACCTTATCATTTTCTAAACTTGTTATAACCAATTTAATCACCTAACAATATATTAACATAAATTTAATATTCTTTCAGCATTTTTATTGCCTTTTTATATTCAGGAAAATTAGATTCAACAACTTTCCAAAATTTTTTAGAATGATTTGCTTCAACTAAATGTGAAAGCTCATGAATAATTACGTAATCAATACATAACATATTTCTCTTAATTAACAACATATTAAGAGTTATTCTTCTTGTTTTAGTATTACAAACACCCCATCTTGTTTTCATTTTTCTAATAGTTATTCCACTAGGCTTAGGTATATCTTGAACAAAATTTTTATATAAATATTCAAGTCTTGATGAAAATAAATTTAATGCAAGTTTTATTAGTTCTTTATCTATGTTAGTAGATTCATTTACATAAACAAAGTCCCCATCAAATATAAGACCTTTATTATTTCCGTAGATTATTTTATACTCTTTTCCTAAATAGAAAAATTTAGAATTAAATGCTTGTTTTTTTATATTATACTGATACATTTTTGAAATGCTTTTATACTCTTTTTCGATTATTCTTTGTATATTCTTATCACTAGTAAAAATATTAGTACTTACTATCAAATTCATTTGATCATCAAATTTTATATATGTATTTTTAGTTCTATGTGACTTTTTGATAATTATATTATATTTTTTATTTTCTATTTCTAACTGCATATTAATACCTCATTAATTATGATAACACAACAAAGAAAAAAATACTTTCAAATATGAAAGAATTTTTTAATTATAGTTTAAAATTGCAATTGATAAATTTAAGTATCCTGCAAAAATTATCCAAATAATATAAGGTATAAACAAATATGCTGATATTTTATTAAATTTTTTAAACTTTATAAAAGTAACTACTACAGTAATAAGTAAAAATACTATCCAAATAAAAGAAAAGCTTAATGCCTGATTTTTAAAGAAAAATATGCTCCAGAAAAAATTAATTATCAGTTGCATGTAATACCAAAAGCTTGCATTTGAAATATCATAACCTTCTGTCTTGTTTTTCAACAATAAATAAGATATTCCTATTAATAAAAATATTATAGTCCAAACAAAACCAAATATAAATCTAGGAGGAGATAATGGTGGCTTATTTAATGTCATATAAATGTCTACATAGCTACTTGTCAATGATGAACTTAATTTCCCCACTATAAGAGGAAAAAATAAATAGAATAGATTTAATATGATTTTTTTTATCATTTTATCACCTATATAAATCTATTCTAATGTTTTATACAATATACTAAATTAAATGTCTTTTCTTGAAAAGTTTAATCTACCTTTTTTATCTGTTCCTATTGCTTTTACTAGTATTTCATCACCAAGAGAAACTACATCTTCAACTTTTTCAACTCTATCTTTTGATAATTTTGAAATATGTACAAGTCCTTCACAGCCAGGCCAAACCTGAACAAAGCATCCGAATTCTTCTATTTTCACTACCTTCGCAGTATATATTTTACCTTCTTCTACTTCTTTTACAACATCTTGTATCATTTGTGCAGTTTTATTAATTATTTCTTTATCAGTATGATAAATAATAACTCTACCATCATCTTCTAAATCAACTTTAACTGCATTAATATCAGTAACAGCATTTACTCCACTTGCTTCTAAAATAATTTTTGTAATCATTTCACCACCACGACCAATTACATCTTTAATTTTTTCCGGTTTAATCATAAATGTCATTGTCTTAGGAGCATATTTAGATACTTCTTTGCGTGGTTCTGGTATTTGCGCTTGTATAACATCTAATATTTGCATTCTAGCTACTTTTGCTTGAGCAAGTGCTTCTTTTAATATTTGCTCATTTATACCTCTAATTTTAATATCCATTTGCAATGCACATATTCCATCTCTTGTTCCTGCTACTTTAAAATCCATATCTCCTAGATGATCTTCCATTCCTTGAATATCAGTTAAAATTGTATAATCATCACCATCGGTAATAAGTCCCATAGCAATTCCAGCAACTGGTGCTTTTATTGGAACACCCGCAGCCATAAGGCTCATGCAACCGGCGCAAATAGACGCTTGAGAACTTGAACCATTACTTTCTAATATTTCGGATACTACACGAATAGTATAAGGAAATTCTTCTTCACTTGGAATTACTTGAGCAAGAGCTTTTTCTCCTAATGCTCCGTGACCTATTTCACGTCTTCCAGGTGCACCATATCTACCTGTTTCACCAACTGAGAATTGAGGAAAATTATAGTGAAGCATAAATCTTTTTTCATCTTCAAGCGATAATCCATCTAATATCTGATGTTCACCTAAAGCACCTAGCGTAGTTATACTTAAACTTTGAGTTTGACCTCTTGTAAATAAAGCTGAACCATGAGTTCTAGGTAATAAATCAATGTCAGTTGAAAGTGGTCTAATTTCAGTCATAGTTCTTCCATCTGCTCTAATATGTTCTTTAACAACAATTTTTCTAAATACCTCATATTCAATCTGTTCTAATACTAATTTAACTTTTGTTAACAATACATCTAGTTCTTCTTTTTCTAGTTCTGCATTCTCTTGTGTATACTTATCTACTATATTTTTTTTAATTTCATCAAGTCTAGCATAGCTTTCGAGTTTGTCCTTAATACGTAATGCTTTATCTAATTCATCTTTTGCAATGTTTTCAATTTCCTCTTTCATTTGAGCAGTAATTTCAAGTGTTTCATATTCCATTTTTTCATCACCAATTTCATTAATGATTGTTTCTTGGAATTCAACTAGTTCTTTTATAGCTTCATGGCCAAACATTAGTGCTTCTAACATAACATCTTCACTTACTTCTTTAGCACTTGATTCAACCATATTAATTGCATCTTTTGTACCTGCAACTGTTAAATCAATATCAGATTTTTCTAACTCTTCAGGTGTTGGATTTATTATAAATTCGCCATCAACTCTACCAACTTTAACACCCGCAACCGGTCCATCAAAAGGAATTTTACTAATTGAGGTTGAAAGACTTGAGCCAAATAGAGCTGTTATTTCTGGAGAACAGTTTTGTTCAACAGATAATACAGTATTAACTATTTGTACTTCATTTCTAAATCCCTCTGGAAATAATGGTCTCATAGGCCTATCAATCATTCTGGCAGCAAGTGTTGCTGCATCTGTTGGTCTTCCTTCCCTTTTAATGAATCCTCCAGGTATCTTACCAACAGAATATAGTTTTTCCTGATATAAAACCATAAGTGGAAAGAAGTCTGATAATACATTTGCGTTTTTTGATACTACAGCTGTAGATAAGATAACTGTATCACCATATCGAACTAAAACTGAACCCGTTGCTTGTTTAGCTAATTCTCCGTGTTCAACTATTAACTTTCTTCCTCTAAAATCTAATTCAAAAATTTTTTTCATTATTGCCTCCTACAAAAAAATAAGACACCAAAAATAAGTGTCTACTTTCTTAATCCTAATTTTTTAATTACTTCACGATATCTATTAATATCTTTTTTAGCAAGATATCCAAGCATGTTTCTTCTTTGCCCAACTTTTTTCAAAAGACCTCTTCTTGAATGGTAATCATGCTTATGAACTTTTAAATGTTCAGTTAATTCTTTAATTTCTTCAGTTAAAATTGCAATTTGAACTTCAGCTGAACCAGTATCTTTTTCATCTCTTGCAAAATTTTTAATAATATTTGTTTTTACTTCTTTAGTTAAAGCCATCTTTATCCTCCTTATATATTAATTCACATGATCTGAGTAATGGTCGGAAAATCCAATTACCAAGAACAAGTAACGCTATAAATATACCTTAAAAACATAAATAAATCAAGCTATTTTTGATTATTTATATTTTTTTATGAATAATATAATCAAATTTATTTATAAATACTTAATCATGATAAAAAATTTAACTATTTACTAAATAGTCTTTCTTCAAGAGACCTTTTATAATTTAATACTTTAGATTTTGTATCTACATTTTTTAAAATAGTAATACACTCATTTGCTCTATTTGAATTTATTATTTGTTTTAATATCCATATTGCTTTTTCTTTATCATTTTTATATAATTCAAAAATATTAATACCAATACAGTACCCCATTATGGCATTATATGGAATTCTATCTGCATAATCTAAATTATACTTAGAAGCAAGTTTAGAATTGCTTATTATTTTGCCTTTTTTGTTTAATTTACTATATTCTTCTAATATTTTTATTTCATCGAGCTTGCAAATAATATCACAATAATTATCTTTTAAATATTCATATGCGGACAAATAAAAACCATTCGTTTTAAAAATCTCTTCATAAAAATCCGTACAGGAAAGTTCAAAAAAACAAGTTTCTATCTCTCTTTGTAAACTATTATCAGTATATCTTTTTGGATTCATTAAAGCAGCAACTCCATGTCCAAATTCATGAACACCAGTTGTAATGCTTTCACAATCAGGTTGGTTTCTATAATAAAATTGTTTTATATATATTTTTTCTATATAATCAATAAAAAACATAATTCCATATTCATCATTAGAATAAATATCAGAATAAAATTTTATAGCACCATTGTTTAAAATTCTATTGAAGCAGTTGTAAAATTCTTCATCCAATGATTTATAAAATTCTCCAATTAACTCTATATGTTCATTTTTATTTAATCTTACATCAGTTTGAATATTGTCTCTAACTTTTTTAAATTTATCTTTTTTCAAAGCATTTTTAAATTTTTCAAGATATTCAACATAAGGATAATAAATTCTAAATTCTTCAAATTCTTCAGTTAAAATTTCATCAAAAGAAAGATTAGTTTTATTAAAATCATTTTTTTCTAAATTGATATCTATTATATAACTATCTATTAATTTTATAGCATCTTTTATTTTTATTATTTTTTCTAAATCAGTTTCTATCTTCAAAGCTTCTTTAAGTTTTTTTTCATCTTCTATTAGAGAGTTAACTCCCCAATTATTTTTCATATTATACCCCCTAATAAATTTATAGTATTCTATCATATTTTGAACTTTTAATCAAATAATATCTTATAGTTAATTAAATGTTGACTTTTAATTAACTTTTCATTATGCTTATCTTATATTAATAATAGTTAAGAAAGTGGTGAAGATGAATGAATAATTATTGTACTAATTGTGGTACCAAGTTAGAAAAAAATGAATTAGTGTGTAAGAATTGTAATATACCAATAGTTGATTTACCTTATAATTATAAATATAAATCTCCAGAAAGAAGAAAAAAAATTAAGAGGAATTTAATTATAATTAGTGTATGTACATTATTTATTGTTGCTTTTATTTTCTCAAAAAATATTATAAAAAAAATTAAAGTTAATAAATTACAAAGAGAATATGTTGAACCTTATTTAAAAGAAAATTATGCTAGTTTAAATTATTCAGTAAAATATGTTTCATCTGGACAATGTATAATTTCAGGAGAATGTTCTTCCAATCTTTTTTCAGGATGTGAAGGCGGATATTGTGAAGAATACGAGTATCTTGACAAAAAAGATTGTAAATCATACTATTATTCTGTTAAAACAGATACAGAAAGCTTCAAAATAACTGTTTTTAATAAAGATAACAAATTTACAGTTGTTAAAGGTGTAAACATTTATGGAGATTATCAAAATACAATTGATGATTATGGAATAAATAATAATGATAACAATATTTATAATGATTAAATTTATTTGTTATTTTGTTATAGTTATATATATTATATAGTGTTAATAAAAATGTTTTAAAAAAAATAATGTGTAAATAAATTAAGGTATTATATAAATTATATTTCAACAAGAATTTTAAAATATATACTCAACCTATTATGCTAGATATGTTCTAATATCCATAAATATATAATTAATAATGAAAGAAGGTGTTTTTAATGAATAATTATTGTAGGAATTGTGGGGAAAAATTAGAAAATGATATAAATGTATGTCCTAAATGTAATGCAGAAGTATTTAAAAATAGAATAAATGTTGAAGAAAAGAAAAAAGAACTATATGAATATAAAAATAAAGAAAATAAATATGTAATATTAATTATAGCTTTATTTTCATTATCATGTATATCATTTGTTTTTAATTTTCTTTCATATATAAACCCTTTATTATTTTTGTGTGCAATAATCACTTTAATATATGCTAAAATTACCATGAATAAAAGTATAAAAATCAAAATAATATTTAATATTATTATAATTTTACCAATTTTATACTTATTGTATAGTGTAATATCAATAATTATTTCATGGTTTTTCGGCTTATAAAGGTGTTACTGATATGTTTAATACAAAAATACCCTTGTATGCAATTTGTATAATAATTGCAATTCTTAGTGGATTATTTTTTATATATAATAATGTGAAAATTTTAAAGTTTAAGAAAGAGGAAATAATTGGATTATTAATTTATATTGGATTAGGGACAATATTTGGTGCAAAATATTTTACATTTATTACAAATTCAAAAGAATTTAATGGAATATTTGAATTTTCAAAAATTGGATTATCATCATATGGTGCAATTATTGGAATAATAATTTTGATATTTATTTTCTCAAAACAATATAAAAAAAGATTTCAAGACTTAGTTTATGTTTTATTAACATCAATTCCATTGATGTACAGCATTGGTAAAATTGGTTGCTTTGTTGCTGGATGTTGCTATGGTATAAAATATAATAGACCTTTAAGTGTTACATATAATTATTCCTATACTGCTCCAATAGGAATAAGTTTGTTTCCTATTCAACTATTAGAGGCAATTACATTCATGATAATATTTATATATGTATTTATTAAATCAAAAAAGCAAAAACCAAATAACATACTTATTGGAAAAATATTTGTAATTTGTGCAACATCAAAATTTTTATTAGATTACTTGAGAATGAGTCACGTAGGGAAACTATTATCAATTAACCAACTAGTGAGTGTATTATTTATTCTAATAGGTTTATATTTAACATTTAAAAAAAATAAAGTTCAATAGAAACTTTTATAACTAATGGATTTTTTATATTAGACTTAAGCAAAATAGAGATATTTTTACAAATAAAAAGCTTTTAATTTAAAGTCTTTTATAATTGGTTTTATTGTATTATAAGACATATGTTAAAACAATTTCTTTAATTTGAACTAATTTAGATTTTGTTTTGATATTTAAGCCGTTTTGATTTAAGGTCATGTCTTCAGAGAGTAGTACATCATCATATATTTGTGTACCATTTTTATAGGTCTTTGTAGTAGTTTTAAATTTTTTCATTTAATTACAAATATGTTATCAATTTTACTTTAACCATCAGTTTCAAAGCAAATTGTGTAAGTTTTGTTTTTTCTTAATGTTAAACTAAAATTATTATTAGTAATTCTCCAATAAGATATAGCAAGCTTTTCTTATTTAGAATTTATATATTAATTATTATTTTCACTAATGTTTAGAATAATTCCAATACTTATCATACTAACTAGTAGTGAGGAACCGCCATAAGAAAGGAATGGCAATGTTACACCTGTTACTGGTATCAATCCGACAACTACCATTAGATTCATTATTGTCTGAATTAACATTTGAAAGGTCATTCCAAATGATAAATATTTTCCAAAAGAATCATCACATTTAAGAGAAACCCTAATACCTCTATATAAAATAAATATAAATAAACCAGATACAATTAGTATTCCCAAAAAACCAAATTCTTCACTAATAATAGAAAAAATAAAATCTGTTTGTGGCTCTGGTAAATAAAAATGCTTTTGTCTAGAGTTTCCTAAACCCATACCGAGAATTCCCCCAGGTCCTATAGCATATAAACTTTGTATAATTTGAAATCCGGTTCCTAAAGGGTCTGCCCATGGGTTTAAAAAAGATGTGATTCTATCAATTCTATATGGTGCAATTAAAATTAAAATTACAATTCCTACAATGCCAATGACTCCAAGTCCAATAAAAAATTTCATATTAACTCCAGCAACATATAACATTGCAATAATAGATACCACAATAATCATACCTGTACCAAAATCAGGTTGTAGCATTATTAGTCCAAATACAAAAAATAATATTGCAAGTATCGGTATTACTCCTTTTTTTATATTCTTTAAAAACTTATTTGAATTAGTTATATATTTACTTGTTAAAATAATTAATGAAATTTTAGCAAATTCACTAGGTTGTACCCCAAATGATCCTATTCCGAACCAACTTCTACTACCATTTCTTACACTACCAATACCTGGAATTAATACTAGTACTAGAAGAACAATACTTGACAAAAATATTTTCAAAGCTTTATCTTTATAAAAATTATAATTTATTTTACTAACAATAATCATTAAAGTTACGCCTATTATAAAGAATAAAGTCTGTTGCTTTACATATTTAAACGAATCATTAAATTTATACTCTGCCCAAATATAAGATGCAGAATATATCATTATAATTCCAAACAATGATAGTAATATAACTGCAAAAAAAAGATATATATCCGGTTTCCTTTTCAAAATATCACCTTCTATATATTTTACACTTTTATTTAATAAATTATGATTATAACCAAACTCCAAAGAATATTCCGGCCATAGTTAAAACTAATCCAACAACCCAAAACAATTTAACTATATCTTGCTCTTTCCATCCCATTTTTTCAAAATGATGATGAAGTGGAGACATTAAGAACAACTTTCTTTTAAAGAATTTTACCCATATAACTTGTAATATCACACTCAACGTTTCTATTACAAATACACTAGCAACTACAAGCAGCGTTATTTCCCTATGTGTTAATATTGCAACTGCACCCATTACTGCGCCAAGAGCCAAAGAACCAGTATCCCCCATAAATACTTTTGCTGGATATGTATTATATATTAAAAATCCCATAACAGCCCCTGTAAGAACAAATGTAAATATTCCAATTTCTTCATATCCAACAACAAGGGAAATTAAACTAAAAGCAATAAATGCTATTGCAGATAGACCTCCAGCTAATCCATCAAGTCCATCAGTTAAGTTAACTGCATTCGATGAACCAACTAATACAAACAATAGAAATAATCCATATACCCATCCCATTTCTATATGAATTCCTAAAGTAGATACAATGAGTGACGTCTGACCACCATTACGTATATATAAATAGAAAAAACCAACTGCTATAATAAGCTGTAAAAATAACTTTTGAAATCCTGTTAGTCCCTCATTATCATGCCTTTTTAGACTTAAATAATCATCTAAAAATCCAATTAAAGCATATCCTATAAATACTAATAAAATAATAATTAAATTAGATGTCATTTCAATTTTATTTGTAATTAATAAAACTAATGTAGTAATAAAAGTTGATATAATGAATATTAATCCCCCCATAGTGGGAGTTCCTTGCTTCTTCTTATGATTTTCTCCAACATAATCACTAATAGTTTGTCGAACTTTCATTCTTTTTAGCATTGGTACCATAAATGCACCTAAAACAACTGATGTTAAAAAACCTATCATTATTGCAAATATTGATTTAGTTAATAATAATATTCCCAATCTAATCACTCCAAATCCGTACTAAGATTATACTATAAATTCTTTAAAAAAACTTATCGAATTTTGAAATTTTACATAATTTTACACTAATTCCCCAGCATTAATCTAATTATAGAAGTTGATTCTACTTTTGTGCCAGCTTCAGGAGACTGTTCTATAACTTTTTCACCATTACCACTAAATTCCACATTTAATGGATACAATGTTTTTGATGCTTCTTTTGCAGTTTTACCTAATACATCAGGTACTATCACATAAGTTGGATCCATCCATTCATGAGTTTTTTCTATTCCACCTTCCTGTTTGTCTATTTCAAGTGCATCAATTATATCAAGTAATATTCTTCTTGCAACTGGTGCAGTGGTGTAACTTGATAATAATGCTGTATTCTTAGGATTATCAATAGCAACGTATAAAATTGCTTTTGGAGCATTAGCTGGTACAACAGCCATAAAACTCATTATATAATTATTTACCAAATATTTACCATTTTGTACTTTTTGGGCAGTTCCTGTTTTTCCACCTACTCTATATCCATCAATATATGCATATTTTCCACCACCTCTAGCTACTACACTTTCAAGAGCATAACGCATTGTATTTGAGGTTTCTTCACTTATAGTTGTTCTAACTAATTTAGGAGAGTTTTCCAACATCACACTATTGGTTTCAGGTTCAGATATGCTTTTAACAATATATGGTGTATAAAGTTTTCCACCATTAACTACCGCAGATACTGCTGCTGTTTGTTGTATTGGTGTTACACTTACTCCTTGACCAAAAGCAGTAGTGGCAAGTTCCAAGTCTTTTACTTTATCTAATGAAAATATAATTCCAGTCCCCTCTCCATTTAAATCTATCCCAGTTTTTTCTCCAAAACCAAATAAGTCTAAATATGAAAATAGCTTTTCTTTACCCAGTGCTAATCCCATGTGTACAAATCCTGGATTGCAAGAATTCTCTAAAACTTGTAAAAAGGTTTGATAACCATGACCTCCTGCTTTCCAGCATCCTATCCTTGCACCACTTATTTTAACAGAACCCGAATCATAAAAAGTATCTTTC
>JAQXRJ010000086.1 GCA_029218465.1 bacterium
GAATCAAGAGTTACTGAATTATTAAAACTTGCTAAAAAAAGCATAAATTCCTTAACAAATCGAAAAATAAGTTATATAATTGTTACAGGTGGTATAACAGAATTGACAGGATTTGGATATGTTGTTGAAAATGTTCTTGGAATGACTGCATCAACACTTAATATCACAACTATTGGTATTAGAAACAATAAATATTCTACAGCCATAGTTATTATTAAATATTTTTATGAAAATTTAAAATTAATAGGTATTGAATATTCTATGTTTGATGAATATGAAGTAAATAAATCATTAAACGATAAGAAAAATTCATTAAATATAAATAATGAAACAATTGTAAGTAAAATATTTGGTTATTTTACTAATAACTAGGGAGGATGAGGAAAATGTTTGGAGCATTAGAAATGGATCAATTAGCTAAGATTAAGGTAATTGGTATTGGTGGCGGTGGAGGAAACGCCGTTAATAGAATGGTTGAATCAGGTGTTAAAGGTGTTGAATTTATTGCCGCAAATACTGACTTGCAAGTTTTGGAAAAATCGCTTGCAGATAAAAAAATTCAGATAGGAGCAAATCTAACTGATGGACTTGGAGCGGGAGCTAAACCTGAAATAGGTAGAGAAGCTGCGCTAGAATCAAAAAAAGAATTAGAAGAAGCATTAACAGGCGCTGATATGGTTTTCATTACTTGTGGAATGGGTGGTGGAACTGGTAGTGGTGCTGCACCTGTTGTTGCCGAAATAGCTCAAGCTTTAGGAGCATTAACTGTTGCAATAGTAACAAAACCATTTACTTTTGAAGGAAGAAAAAGAATGGAAAATGCTACTACAAGTTTAGAGGAATTAAAAAAACATGTAGACACGTTAATAGTAATCCCTAATGATAGATTAAGAGAAATTATAGATAAATCAACTCCAATGTTGGAGGCTTTTAAAGAAGTTGACAATGTTCTTCGTCGTGGAGTTCAATCTATTTCAGATTTAATTGCAGTAGTTGGTCTTGTTAACCTAGATTTTGCAGATGTTAAAGCTGTTATGGAAAAATCTGGAAATGCAATAATAGGAATAGGTATTGGTATGGGAGAAGATAGAGCAATTGAAGCTGCTAAACAAGCTGTTTCATCACCTTTACTTGAAACTAGTATCTCTGGTGCAACTGATGCAATCATTAATATTACTGGTGGTCTAAACTTAACATTATTTGAAGCAGAACAAGCTGCTGAAGTAGTAAGAGCAGCTGCTAATACAGATATTAATACAATTTTTGGTTCTGTAATTAATGAAAATCTAACAGATGAAGTAATAGTAACAGTAATTGCAACAGGATTTGACAAAAACAAAAATCGTGAGGTAAGTTATTCTAATGTTCAGTCACAAAGTACTACTTCTAGAAGAAATAGAGATCCCGAAATAATTGGAATTGATGATGATGACGATGATGATGGTAACTATGAGTATCCTCCTTTTATGAGAAGAAATTTCTAAAAATATGAGAAGAAATTTCTAAAAAACTATAAAAAAAATTCAAACCAAAAGTGTAAAGTATGAGAACTTTATGCTTTTTTTGTCGTCATGCTTAATCTACAAATTGTGTTTTAATATTAATGTTGGAGTAGATATAACAGGAATATCTACAATATATTCAATAAAAATAAATATTACTTCAAAATTTCTTGATTATAATAGTGATAAAATTGGGTATCTAGCAATAAACAATTGTGCTTATAAAACAAATATAAAAATTACATTTTGCACTAAAAAGGTGTATAAAGCATCTTTTTTTTTTTTTTTCATTATGATACAATTATTATGGTAAATAATAAGGAGAGTAATGTTTTATGAATAAAAAAGGCCAGGCATTAATTGAATTTGTTTTAATATTACCAGTACTTATTATATTATTATTTTCTATAATTGATTTTGGCAATATTATGATTACTAAAAATAATTTAGAAAGTGAAATGAATGAGGCTTCAACAATTGTTAAAAACACTAATGATTTATCAAATGTTTATGATGAAGTATCTAATAAAATTAAAGATAAAGATAAAAAAATAGAAATAAGTTTGCAAGTAAATAATGAAGATAACTATATAACACTTAGTTTAAGTAAAAGTATTAAAACAATAACTCCTGGATTAAATCTTATATTGGGTTACCCATACAAGATTAGTGTAGAGAGGACGATTATTTATGAAAAATAATAGGGCACAAGTGTTAGTTATATTTATTATATTTTTACCTATTATGATACTATTTATAACTTATATATTTGATTCTATTAGAATTGTATATGAAAAAGATAAATTAAATGATATAGTTGAAATAAGTAAAGAATATGATACAAACAAAATATGCGATTTGATTTTGAAAAATGATATTGAAATTTCTTGTAATATAAATAGCAATAAATTAAATGTTAAAAAAAGAATTAAAAGTTTATTTGGAAAAATAATTGGCAGAGATTATTATGATATAAATATTAACATAAATATTTAGAAAGTGTGATATTATGGCTAAAGAAAAAAAGGGAAAAGTTATTACAATTACATCCATGAAAGGTGGTACTGGCAAAACTACAGCGGCTTTGTTTTTAGCTTCTGTTTATGAAAATCTATCTAAAAAAGTATTATTGGTAGATCTTGATTTATACGGAGGCTCTCTTGCATTTATTTTAAATGCAGATGTAAAAAATAATATTTTTAATATTTGTAATGATATGAATAATAATAGATATAAAGGTATTAATGGTAATGATTATGTAGTACATTATAGTAAATATTTAGATGTACTTGCCGCGCCTAAAGATCCTAGATATGCCTCTAAAATAGATAAAAGATGCTTACAGATACTACTTGCAAGTTTAGCTAGTTATTATGATGCTGTTATAATTGATACAAATCATATTATTGACGTTTATAATATGATAGCATTTGATACATCTGACAAAATAATAGGTATTTTTACTAATGATGCAGTGGATTTAAAAAATACAAAGACTTTTGTATCTATATGTAAAAATGTTGGAGTAGAAAATTTACTTTTAGTACTTAATGAATCTATTGATTATAGAAAAGGTTATTTTTCAAGCTATGATATTAGACAACTACTAAAACATTCAATAGATTACATACTACCATCTAATTTATATTCTGATAGTTATGATATGTATGTTATGGATGGAAATTTATATAATAGAATGCTAAAACTAAAAAGTACTTCAAAAAAAAGTTATTCTATATTAGAAAAATTAGCTCTTAAATTATTAGAAGATAAGAAAGGAGCAGATGACAGTGAAGAAAAATAGTTGGCTAAAAGAATTTGAAATAAGCGAAGAAAACAATTATTCAACCATAAGTAATGATTATGATATTTTTAAAGATAAAAAATTACTTGATAGTTTTAGAGATAGTATTATTCAAGAATTAATTGATAATAAAATACCGGATGATAAAATGCTATCAAATTATATAAATGAAGAAATAGATATAATTACTGAAGGCTATGATTTATCAGTATTAGAAAGAAATCACTTATTTGATTTAATTGAAAATGAAATTAATGGATATGGCCCAATTACGGAGCTTTTGGATGATGAGAGCGTCACAGAAATAATGGTTAATAGTCCAAATGAAGTATATATAGAAGTTGATGGACAATTACTTAGAGATGAATCTATATCATTTATTAATGATGAACATATAATAAGAACAATTCAAAGAATAGTGCAACCACTTGGTAGAACAATCGATTCATCAAATCCTATGGTAGACTCACATTTGCCAGATGGTTCGAGAATTAATGCTATTATTCCACCATTGTCTTTAAAAGGACCAGTTCTCACAATAAGAAAGTTCAAAAAAAGTATTGATAGTATTGATAGCTTAATTGGTAATGGCACAATGACACCTTATATGGCTAGATTTCTACAAGCAAGTGTTGAAGCAAAACTAAATATTATAGTTTGTGGAGGAACTGGTAGTGGTAAAACAACATTACTTAATATTTTATCAAATTTTATTAGTTCAAATGAAAGAATTATTACAATTGAAGATGCTGTTGAATTAAGACTAAAACAATCACATGTAATATCTCTTGAAACTCGTAATGTTAATTATGAAAATGGAGGAGAAGTAACTATTCGTGATTTAGTAAGAAACTCTCTTCGTATGAGGCCAGATAGAATAATAGTAGGTGAGGTACGTGGAAAAGAAGCATTTGACATGTTACAAGCTATGAATACAGGACATGATGGATCACTTACAACACTACATGCTAATTCAGCATCAGATGCATTAAATAGACTTGAGACAATGATTCTTATGAGTGAAATGGATATTCCTCTAAAGGCAATAAGAGGATATATTGAAAAAGCTCTAGATTTGGTTGTAAACATAGAAAGATTATCAGATGGTAAAAGAAAAGTTACATCAATATCTGAAATTGTAGGATTCGACGGAGAGAATATTATACTTCACGATATATTCGCATTTAATCAAAAAGGTTTAACACCAAATGGTGAAGTAGATGGTGAATTTATTTTATACGATGCAGTCCCATTTGTTTATAAAAAAATAAGAATGCGTGGAATAGATATTGTCGATGATATTTTTTCTGAGCTTGGAAAGAAAAAAACAACAAATAAGAAAACTAATAAGAAACTCAATCAAACTAAAAACAAAAATAAATAATAAGGAGTGATACAATGCCAAAT
This sequence comes from bacterium, assembly GCA_029218465.1. Taxonomy (GTDB): domain Bacteria; phylum Bacillota_I; class Bacilli_A; order RF39; family UBA660; genus CAG-710. Next base: position 4,714 of record JAQXRJ010000086.1, read on the forward strand.
AATTTAATCATTATGCAAGCAATACTTATATTTGCCTTATTTGGCATTGCGGTATGGTTTTTAAGAATAAATTACACATCAAATGTTGAAAAAAGATATAGAAAATTTTGTATAGAGCCTTTGAAAAATAATGATATTCCAATTTTAGATAGGATTAATTATATCATTTGTAGGATTAAAAAAATACTATCTAAGATATTAAAAAAAAGTGTAATATTTAAAGATTATAGTAAAAAATACGAAAAATATGTTGATATGAAAAATAATAAAAAAGAGGCTTCAATTGACTTTATTTCTATTAAATTTATGTCATCATTTGCTTTTACTTTTCTCTTAGTTTTATCTGATGTTTTACAGTTTAAAAATTTTACTTTTATTGGTATTATAACAATATTTTTGGTTGGCTTTTTTATACCAGATATATATTGGGCTTCCAAAAATAAAATTAGAAAAAATCAAATAGAAAAAGATATGTTAAAAGCTATCATTATTATGAATAATTCATTTAAATCAGGATTAAGTATAATGCAAGCAATATATATGGTTTCAAATGAGTTAGAAGGTCCTATAGCTGAAGAATTTAAAAAGATGTATATTGATATAAGTTTTGGCTTAGACATGGATTTAGTTTTTGAAAGATTTTCTAAAAGAGTAAATACAGAAGAAGCTCATTATATTACAACTTCTTTATCTGTATTAAATAAGACTGGCGGAAATATAGTTCAAGTTTTTGCGTCAGTTGAAAGAAATGCCTTTTCAAGAAAAAAATTAAAAGAAGAGTTAGGTGCACTTTCAGCATCTGCACAAGCTATTTATAAAATATTAGTAGCAATTCCAATATTTTTGGTTGGCATAATAATTTTACTTAATCCATCATATTTTAGTCCATTGTTTAATAATACTGAGGGAAGAATGATACTAGGATTAATTCTTGTAATGTATATTTCATATATTATAATAATTAGAAAAGTAGTAAGAGCAGGAGGGATTATATGAAAAGAAAAAATAAAAATATGATTCACAAGATATACTCTCAATCTACAATTGACAAGTATCAAAAGAGAATAAATTTACTTGGTTATAAAGATAGTTACGATGCAATTACATTTTTAAATATTAGACTTATTTCATCGATATTATTGTTTTTTGTTCTATTATATTTTGTTAATTTTGGTTATATAATAGCTCCAATAATAACTATGGCCTATTTCTATTTTTTACCTAAAATATTTATTGATTATAAAGTAGAAAAAAGAGCAGAAAAGCTAGATAATGAAGCCATGTATTTTTTTGAAGTTTTAACTCTATCATTAGAAACAGGAAGAAATTTAAAAACAGCTCTTGAATTAACTTCAAATAATATTGACTCTGAACTATCAAGTGAATTTAGAAAATCATTAGATGAAGTGAAATATGGTAAAGGATTAAGTGAGGCATTAGAAGATCTAAAACTTAGAATTCCATCGGATACTATTAATAATATTATATTGAACATATCTCAATCTAATATATTTGGTAATAGTATTATTGAAACAATGTATAATCAAATAGATTATATAAGAGATAAAAGAATAATGAGAACCAAAGCTTTAATTAACAAAATACCATTGAAAGTATCCGTAATTAGTGTTATATTTTTTATACCGCTATTATTACTATTAATTTTAGGACCAGTTATAATAGATTATTTAGGTTAAGGAGGTTTTATAATGAGTGGACATTCAAAATGGGCAACAATTCATAGAAAAAAAGGTGAATTAGATGCTGCAAGAGGAAAGATTTTTCAAAAAATAGCTAAGGAAATATATGTTGCTGCAAAAGGAACAAATGGTAATCCAGATGATACCCCATCACTAAGAGCTGTTTTAGAAAAAGCAAGAAGTGCTAATATGCCAAAAGATAATATTCAAAAAGCAATTGATAAGGCTATAGGTTCATCTAGTGGAGAAGATTATGAATCAGTTAGATATGAAGGATATGGACCTAATGGTGTTGCTATTATGATTGATTGTTTAACTGATAATAGAAATAGAACTGCTATGTTAGTTAGATCAACGCTTACAAAAAGAGGAGGAAACTTAGGAACTGATGGTTCTGTAAGTTATTTATTTGAAAGAAAAGGTGTTATAGTTACCGATAAATCTATTAGTGAAGACGATGCTATGATGGTTTCACTTGATAATGGTGCACTTGACTTTGTTACAAATGATGATAATTATGAAATATATACTACTGTAGAGGATTTTATAAAGGTTAAAGATGCCTTAGAACGAGTTGGTATTAAAGAATTTATTACAAGTGAAATTACTTATGTTGCTAGAAACTTAATTGAGCTAGATGAAGAAGCAACAGAAAAAGTGCAAAACTTAATTGATTCATTAGAAGATATTGATGATGTTCAAAATGTATATAGTAATCTAGGATAGGGCTTTAGCTCTTTTTTTGTTAATTGTGTAAAGAGTGTTGCCGAACATTTAGGATTTTGGTATACTAACTTCATAAGGCTAAAGAAGGAGAATTAAAAAATGAAAAATTTCATAAAAAAAAATAAAAATGTAATTATTTACTGCTTGCTATTTATTTTTTTAATTATTTTATGTTATTGTTTTCCTTTTTCGCATGATGATTGGGCTTGGGGGAGTAGTATTGGCATTGAAAGACTAGTATCTCACTTTAAAAATTATAATGGAAGGTGGGCAAGCAATATTCTTGTTTTACTATTAACTAGAAATGATTTTATAAAAACAATAGTAATGGCTTGCACTTTTGAACTTATCATATTTTTTGTGGTTAAGATTACAAATAGTAATAAAACATCATCTATTCTTTTATCAATATTATTACTCCTATTAGTATGTCGGGAAATTTTTATGCAAGGATATGCATGGACTGCTAGCTTTACTAATTATGTATTTTCAGTTATGCTTATATTATTGATATTAATTATATTAAATAAATCCTTTAAAAAAAAATGGAATGTTTCATTTATAATTTTTACACTTTCTTTTGTTTCTAGTTTATTTATGGAACATGGAACTGTTTATTTACTTTTTTTATCTATATTTTTTGCTGCATATGATTTTATTAAAACAAGACGAGTATCTAAAAAAAATATGTTTTTTTTATTAGGAACATTTTTAGGTAGTATTCTTATGTTTTCAAATGGTGGGTATTCCTTCTTTAAAGAGGGCAGCTCTTATTATCAAACTGCGGGAAACAATATAATTAATATTGCAATTGGGAATTATTTTAATAATATATATAAATATCTGATTTTTAATAATACTTTTTTAAATATTATGATTTGTTGTTTAGTTTTAATTGTTATTTATAAATCAAAAATAAGAAGCAAATTATCTATATTAACTTCATTTGTTATAACTAGCTTTACAACTTATTCGGTATTTTATAATTATACTGGTAATAATGTCTTTCTTAAATTCACTCCATATTTTAATGGATTGTTTTCTGCGGTGTATTTAATATTTTTATTGTTATTTATTATATTTTTTATAAACAATAATAATTTTAAAAAAAAGATGCTATTTTTTGCGATAAGTATTATTATTTTAACAATGCCATTATTTGCTGTTACTCCTATTGGTCCAAGATGTTTTGTCCCAATGTATGTATTTTTTATTATGTTTACCGTAACATTATATAATTATGTAATTAGTTATATATTAAAAATTAATAATGATGATTTTTTTGCAATAGTATTATGTTATATGTTGTTTATTCTTATGATTGTTTATTTATTAATATATGGATATATAAAAAATATTTATATAGAGCGGGTTAATTATATTAATCTACATAGAAATGATCAAATTATATATTTACCTAAACTACCTTATTCGAATTATGTTTGGTTTGGAGACCCTTGTGATGATATTTTTTATGAGAGATTTAAATTATATTATAATATAAATGAAAAAAGTATTATAAATTTTATTTCATATAGTGAATGGAAAAAAAATAAGTAAGTGTGGTGCATTTTATGAA
>JAQXRJ010000087.1 GCA_029218465.1 bacterium
TTGCCTAATAATGCCGAATATTTTATTAGAAATATTTTAAAATCTATAATTATTATATTTTGTATAATTCGTCATATTATAAATTAAATTATTTACATGAAAGCTCTGAAATAGATGCAAAATTAAATTCTATATTATTATTTTTTAAATTTTGTGAAAAATATAAAATTGAATTATCGGAGGAAGATGAACATAAAACTGAAATTGTTTTTTCTGAACTCGAATCAAAGAAAACATTAAAAAGATATGTTGGAGGTAATATTATATTTAATTCATATTATTTATCTTTAGATGAAGAATTTGATTTCACAATAAAGGAACACCCAGAATGGTTGGAATAAATATTGAATATTATGCTATAGATTGTAAAATTCAAAAAAGAGATACTATAAACTATGAAGAATGTGATAATGATAAAAGTTTATATAGTTATTATTTAAAGAAAAGAAAGTAAATAAATATTAAAAAGTAAATTTATTTTTTTTTAATTAAATGTTTTGATGTATGGTCAGAGTGATTAATAATTAAATACATTTAAAAATGATAATATAAACAATAAAATTTACGTTTTTTTATGGTATAATTAAATGGATTTAGAACTTTAGGAAGGTGGTTTTACGAACAAAAATACGATTAATATCAAAATAAAAGCAAATTAAAAATAAGGTAGTTACGATTTGATTTAATCTGTTAATATTATAATACTGATTTATGATTAAATATAGAAAGGACAAAGCGTATGGAAAAAGAAAATTTTTGTCATCGGTATATTTAATAATTAGAAATGAAAAAAAACAAATTTTATTGCAAAGGCGACAATGAACCAAATTGTGGCCTGGATTTTTAGCACTACCAGCTGGTCACATAGACGAAGGAGAAAATGCTTATGATGCTGTTATTCGTGAGGCAAAAGAAGAATTGGGAATAAAAATATCAATAAATAATATAATTGACACATTTGTTGTTAATAGACGTAATAAATCTTTACTGCCTTACTTTGATGTATATTTTGAAATAGACAATTATACTGGAGAACTAAAAATAAATGAACCAGAAAAATGTTCGGAATTAGTATGGGGTGATATAAATAATTTGCCAGAAGATATGATAGATTTTGAGATAGAAACCATTAAAAACAATCAAAAAGGAGTTAAGTTTAGTAAAATTGATACAGACAATGAGAAAAAACTAGTGTTAAAATAAAGGGAGTGAAAAGGATGAAAGAAAATATGAAAGTTGCTAAACGAGGCGGTGGTGTAGCAAAATGTGCAAGAGATTTATATGAAAAGGAAACTAAAAAGTCTGCTTTATCTAAATTAAATTCTTTAAATTATCAATATGTAGATGAAAAACCATTGGAAGATAAAAAATAGCTAAATATCAATTAAAAATACTCGATAATGCAGAAAAAATAAAATTATCAGGGGATATAGTTGATAATGAAAAAAAATAATATACAACAATTAGAAGAAAAATTAAAAGTAAATGAAATGACAAGAAGTTATCTCTATGAAAGAGTAAAAACTATTTATATAAATGATAATAAAACAATCATCATTGATTATAAAATATATTAATATGTTACAAAGTTTAATAAAAAGTCTGAATATGTGAAAGGAAGATATTGAGAATGAGACACGAAATGAATTTGAATAATGGACCATACGAAAGAATAGATGCTGGAACAAAAACAGTGGAATTAAGATTATATGATGAAAAAAGACAATTATTAAAAGTAAATGATTATATTGAATTTACTAATCGCAAAGATCAAAGAAAATTGCTTGTGTTAATTGAAGATTTAAAGGTATATGAAAATTTTGCAGAATTATATAAAAACTATGATAAAGTATCAATGGGATATGATGAAGAAGACGTAGCAAATCCAGATGATATGAAAAAATATTATCCTGATGAGGAACAAGAAAAATATGGAGTAATTGCTATAAAAATTAAAAAAATCGGATAAATAAAAATTTCAAAAAGGAATCGATTTAAATGTCAAAAGACAATAATAACTAAGTGTTTCATAAGACAAACATCAACTGGTATATACCGACTTATGGAAAGCTTTTATATAAATAATAAAAAAGGAGGTAAGGTATGAAT
>JAQXRJ010000088.1 GCA_029218465.1 bacterium
GGGAGGGGGCAAGCGAAGCGAAGCCACCTCCCTGGAGTGGCTCAGGGGGAGGGACACAGATGAGAGAGCAGGACATCCGCCTTTTGATGGAGATCAGCAAGGACAGAGAAATCCAGCCGGGATGGCAACGGGGCGTGGAAAAGCAAAGGACACGTACCATCAAGGCCGGGCCGCTGCTCTACTGCGCGTCCTACCCCATCTGGGACACATCCGCCAGACGGGATGCAGAAGCAAGGCTGGCAGGGGCGCGGGAGAAAAAGGGCACAACGGAAGCACAGCGCAAGCTCAACGCCAGACGGGCAGAGGACAGGCTGGTGCAGATCATCAACGCAAACTTCGGGCCGGGGGATCACCTGGTCACCTGCACATACGCCGCCGGGAAAGAGCCGGGAAGCATGGAGGAAGCGCAGAAGCACATGCGCAACTACCTGGCCCGCGTCAAGCGGATGTGCCGCAGGCGAGGTGCGCCTGATCCGGCCTATGTATACGTCACGGAGGTCACCACATCCAACCGATGGGGAACGAGGTACCACCACCACATGGTGCTGAAGGCGGAGCTGGCCCGGGAAGAAGTGGAAAACCTGTGGATAAAGCACCACGGCATCTGCAACACACGCTGCGCGCAGAAGCTGCGGGAGGGACTGACGGGCTGGGCGAAGTACATCGCCAAGCAGGTATGCGCGGGGAACAGGGCGGACAGCTTCCAGCGGAAGCACAGGTGGGCCGCGTCAAAGGGACTGAAGGTACCGCAGGCGACAGAAGCAGACAAAAAAATCAGCAGGAGGCGCGTGGAGAAGATCGCGCAGGAAATCAAGCGCGATCCGGACATCGCACGCATACACATGGAGGCATGCTATCCGGGATATGAAGTGCTGGAGATGCAGGTCAAAACAAGCGAGTGGGTAGGCGGCGCGTACATCTACGCGGTGCTGACACAAAAGGACAAGGAAGGGGTGGAGGAATGGGCCGCATCCGATACGAGCTGGAATACGAGTACGTTCCAGCGCTCAAGACGATCAACGATCTAATCAGGGACGAGGAGCACCCGTTGAAGGGCGCGGATCAGATTGTGGCAATCGCATGGGATCAGGTGGTGGGGGCATATCTGGTTGCCTGGAAGAAGAAGGTTTTTGTGGACGGGCAGGAATGACCATTCGGGGAGGAGGGAGGAAACGGTGATGACAAGGCAGCAGATCCGCAAGGATGAGCGCCTGATTGCCAAGGCTGAAGCCAAGGTAAAGGCCCGGATGCAGAAGGACCCTGTCGTGCAGATGGCCTACAACATGGGATATAACGCCGGAAGCGAACATGCGGTGCGATACACCATCAAAGACTGCTACGCCGCTGCCCTGCTGGCGATGAAGAAGCTGGGCAATTACGGCCACAACGGCGGCATGAAGCTGATGAGCGAGATGGATGAGATTATCGCGCACAGGCTGACAACCGAGGAGCTGATTGATCAGGTCTATGAGGAAATGGGCATCCGAATCAACTTCCGAGAACCGTTTGAAAGGATTGAGGAGGTGGAGGCTGATGGATGACGTTCGGCTGATTGACGCGAATGCGCTGAGGAAGAATTTGAGTTCTCGCTATATGAATGAGCTTTATCCTGATTGGATTACTCTTCCAGAATTGACAAAAATGCGGATTGAGATGCTGGCTAAAGAGTTTCGGTTTGCTATTGACCATGCAATCACAATCGACGCTGTGCCTGTTGTGCATGCGCGGTGGGTACATGACATCAACAATTTGTATGGTTGTTCAGCATGTTTGGGGCGAGAAACCATGTCACACAGAAAACTGAAAAAGTATTGCCCCAACTGCGGCGCGAAGATGGACGGAGGTGCGGAAGGATGAAAACTCATGACCTGAAGCCATGCCAAGCCGTTGCGAGAGGCACAATCCGTTGGAAAGACGATTGGCAGGATGGATACTACGTTTGCCGGGCTGACTGCAACAAGTGTGACCGGCATGCAGAAGCACGAGTTTGCAACGATTGCATGGATGGCTTCGTTGAACTTATCACGGAGCGCGATGTAATACAAGAGCTGTGCAGAGGATGCAAGGAGGTGGAGAACAATGTGGAATAAAGCATTTCATCGTTGCAGAAAGTGCAAAACTCAATGGGCGTGGGATGTATGGGGTACGAGATACCTCCACTGCCCTGGGTGCGGCACACGCATGACTGATGCAGAGGTCAAGGCGAGTTTGGAAAGGGTGATGATGAAATGACCAGGACACCTGACGAGATCAAGAGGGAGCTGGATAATCCGATTCATGTCCATTATCACATTAGCGATATTGAGCAGCGCCTGACACCGCTTGCCTTGCACGATTTGGAATTTATGCACGCCGATGCCCTCGCCCTCATCAAGCAGCTTGAAGCCCAGAACGCTGAATTGCTCGAAGAAATAGAGCGGTTACAAGCGGAACGGGATGCGGCGGTGAATGACTTGAAAGAACTCGCCGATAGACATGGCGCATGCTTGGGGTGTAAGTGGTTTACAGGTGAGCGGTGCGGTGACACCGAGTACAAAATAATTTGCGGTTTTCATGATAGCAAATGGGAGTGGCGCGGCGTACAGAAGGAGGAACGAAATGAATAAGCATCTGACGCTCGGCAGTTTGTTTGACGGTTCCGGAGGATTCCCACTGGCTGGTGCGATCAACGGCATCAATCCAGTGTGGGCCTCGGAAATAGAACCTTACCCCATCATGGTGACGAAAGCCCGGATTCCCAACATGGAGCATCTCGGCAGTGTGCTGGATGTAAAGGGTGACCAGATCGCACCGGTGGACATCATCACCTTCGGCAGCCCATGTCAGGACCTGTCTGTGGCTGGCAAGCAGAAGGGCATCCACGAAGGCGAACGATCCAACCTTTTCTTTGAAGCCATCAGAATCTAAAAGGAGATGAGAAACCATGACCGAGCAACTGGAAGAACAGATGTCGATATACGACCTCGATTCCTCGTCTGGGAAAACGTGCCCGGAGCCTTCAGCAGCAACCAAGGTGAAGACTTCCGGTCGGTGCTTGAAGCCATCAGCGGCATCGCCGAAGACGGAGTATCAATTCCTCGACCTCCGAAGGGCAAGTGGTATCATGCAGGTTGCGTGGTCGGTGATGGATGGAGCATCGCATGGAGGCTCTACGACGCTCAATACTGGGGAGTGCCCCAGCGCCGTAAGAGAATCTACCTTGTCGCAGATCTTGCAAGCGAACGTGCCGGAGAAATACTTTTTGAGCGCGAAAGCCTGTGCGGGGATCCTGCGGAGGGCGGAGAAGCGTGGGAAGGAACTGCCGACCATGCTGAGGGAGGCGCTGGAGGAAGTTGTGCTGGATTCGTCGGAAGGCAGGGAGCAAATAGCTTCTCTGTAGGATATGAGATCAACAAAGCACCGACGCTCCGTCAGGGGATTACGAGTGATGTGGTCTACCCATCCGTTGCCAGAACACTGACGGCAGAGCATGATGCAAGCCCATGTGTTGACAGAGGGCAGAACGTGCTGTGCTACGCCCTGCAAGGCAACGGAATTGATCGGGCACTGACGGCAGGATGCAACGGGTCAGGATGGCGTAAGCAAGTCAGCTACACACTAAATACGATTGATCGGCATGGGATTGTGCATTCTCTTGATTGCAGGAATATGCGGGGCCAGTTTGAAATATCCGGGACACTACAAGCCAAACCAAATGGCGGTCAAAGTCTAAACTTCCAGAACCCGGTTGTTTATAGCAGCGGTGCGTTCGGGTCTTTAAACGAAGGTGTTGGAACGATTGGCACCGGGACGCGTGCGATCCATGAGATGGTGGCTGTGTATGATACGACGCAGATCACCAGTCCTGTCAACAAGAGCAATCCAAAGCCAGGAGATCCATGTCATCCACTTGCAGCACAGCAGCATCCTCCGCTTTGCGTAGGCAATGTTCAGCTCCATCAGATTAGCATGGAAGAGCAGAGCAATACGCTGGACTGCATGCACGATCAGCAGGCCGTGCTTACTTCAGGCAAGCCACCACGCAAGTACATCGTCCGCCGCCTGACTCCGCTTGAATGCTGCCGGTTGCAGGGATTCCCGGACTGGTGGGAGGACGGCGTGGATGGCAGTGATTCCGCCAGGTACAAGATGTGGGGAAACGGTATCGCGCTTCCATGCGCGGTGGATGTGCTTAGGAGAATCGCGGAGGAATTCTACGGAAAAGAAAATCATCACAGATTTGAAGACGAGATCATCCAGGAGGCGGAGAAATGACAAGGATCAGATGCCGGGAGCTGGTGCTGGGGACAGTAAAGGTTCAGGCGGACATGTACATGAGAGCGATTGGCGCACAGCGGGTGCGGGTGGTCAGGGCCTACATGCTCACACGCACCAAGGACGAATCCGCCGCGGAGGAGCATGTGCTGGTCAGGTACAACGACAGCGAAGGGCCGAAAAGCGCCCTGCTGCGGGTGGAGGGTGACAAAGATGTCCTGCGCTTCTCGGTGGCATGCCAAGCGACAAGAAAGCAGGAGCCGAAGATGATTGACGGCTGGTACGAAAGAGAGGGAGCAGAAAATGCAGCAGGATAAAGCAAGAGGCAGAAAGCCGGGGAAAGTGCTCCTATACGGATTCGGAATCGACACAAAGTGCAAAACCTGCGGGACGAAATTCGTTAGGCCAAGCGCGGATTGGGGATACAAGCTCGGGGACAAGTACTACTGCACCTACAGCTGCATGCGCGAGGCGGAGAAGAAAGAAAAAAAGAGAAAAAATGCGCATGAGTATGAGTGACTACTGCAGTAAGGCCTCGGGCGATCAGCACCGGGGTGGAGGAGCGGAGCAGGCCAGGGATGATCGACCGGGAAGAAAAGATGGACTAAGTGAAGCATGGCGGAGGAAAGAGCATGAGAGAAGACAGACTGTCATCCACAAAAGGGACGAGAGATATCAAGTGCCCTTTCTTTCGCCAGCACTCCAACAGACAGATACGCTGCGAGGGGGTGATGGAGGGGTGCAGCCACGCCCTCATCTTCCGGGAGGAAAGCAAAAAGGCGTTTTTCCTGCACACATACTGCGAACGGAACTACGACAAGTGCGAGCACTACCGTGTCATGATGCGGGAGATCTACCAGGACGAATAAAAAAAGACGGGGATTCATCCTCGCCTTTTTTGTGTGGTCAGGATCAAGTGGCAGGATGCTCCGCCATCCATCTGTCAATCACCTGACGGAGCGGCTGCTGAACCTCGACAGGGAAATCCAGATACTCATCCAGATGGGCCGCGATGTACTGCACGCCTTTGCGGCCGAAGATCTCCTTGTCGCCCAGCTCGATATGGCGGATGAGCTCCAGGCACTGCTCGGTGTGGTAAGGCGCGTGCTCCGCGAAAAGGAGCAGGGCCTGGGTGACGGTCATGGGCGTCTGGAGAACATCAAGCTCCAGAAGCTGCTCCATCCGGCACCCAAGGGCCTTGGAGAGCTTGTACAGGCCGATGGCCTCGCCTTTGTTAATGTCGAGGTTACCCTGCTCATAGCCTTGGATTTTGCGCAGGCTGACGCCGCTTGCTTCGGAAAGCTGCGTCTGGCTCATGCCGGATGCTGTGCGGTAGCGCTTAAGGTTCTTCATGGGTTTCTTCCTTTCTGCCGGAGATTAGCCGCCACGGCGCGGCGTGTCGGTCAGTCATCTTCCTCGGTTTCCTCGTCTTTCGCAGGCGGGTCGATGTACTTGCTGGCGGGCAGTGTGTCGGAATCGTCAAGCACCTCATAGCCTTCCTCGCTCAGCTGATCCAGCAGGTCTCGGCAGATGTCGATGAAGTACCGGTTGTCCTCGCGCTCGAAGGCGTTGTACATGTAATCGGGGGTGTCGCTCTCGTACTCGCTCCACACACGGGCGGGGCTGGCGGTGAAGTACTCGTCGTCAGCGTCGGGAATCACATGCTTCAGGTTGAGGTAGTATACCCAGTGGTCGTAGCTCCACTCAAGGGACTGCTGCTCCATGAGAGCTTTCATGATGGCGGTCAGCTTGATGATCATGGTATTACTTCCTTTCTGCCGGGGATTAGCCGCCCGGCCATGCGTCCGTTACCAGCGTTCAGCGGCTTTCAGCGCTTCCACGCTATCGTACACGTATTCAGCATCAACTTTCTTGCAGCGGAGTTTGTCGAAGTAATCGTGGCTGTTGAAGTACTCGTCCCGGGCTTCCTTGCTGCTGAAGTAGTAGTACTGAGGTTCTCCGCCCCACACGCCCTGCTTGATGCCCCATGCCTTAATCTTCATACTCTTGCTTCCTTTCTGCCCTCGTTTCCTCCGGGGCGGGTATTTTTATCAGATTTCGTACACGCCGTAGCCCTGATCCACTGCCCACCAGTCGGCTTTATCGGTGACATCATAGCCCAGGCGGTCGTACAGGCGCTGCGAGTCCTCGCTGTCAGGAGCAAGGAAGATGCTGCCGAACTCATCGCTCAGGGTCTTGAGCATCTCAGTGCCGTGACCCTGATTGCGGTACGCTTCGTCGATGTCGATGCGCTCGCAGTAGGCGGACTTGCTGTCGACGGTCAGGCTGGCCCAGCCGATCTCTTTGCCGTCCAGCAGCATCACATACTCCATAGAGGTGTAGGAGCCTTCGTCGACTTCGCGGGTGATCTTGATCTCGGTCATGGTCTTTTCTCCTTCGCTCGGTTGGCTTCTGCCTTTCTTGCCTTACTGACAATATAAGTGTACACCTAAATAGATATTCTGTCAATAGGTTTTCGAAATTTTTTTTAAAATAACAATAGTTTTTTGAAAATTTTTTTGAATTATAGAAGAAAATTTGAGAAATATCGAAAAGAATCAAAACTTCAAAGCAGGAGGAACGAAAGTGCGGACAGATTGAACGGTGGAAGGCTGCACGACTTCAAAAAGGGCAGTCATTGAGATAAAGTGAAAGAAAGGGAAAAGCGCAGGGAGGAGGTGAAGGCGTGGACGACCGGGAAAAATGGGCCGGAATCCGGGAGGATTACCTGGCGGGCGAAATGTCCGTGCGGGAGATAGCTGAAAAATGGCAGGTGAGCGAGAACCGGATTTACAAAAAAGCTACATCAGATGGCTGGAAAAAGCTGAAGGAAAAAATCCGGCAGAAAACGGAGGAAAAGTACGTCGCGCGCGCGTCGCGCCTGCGCGCGAGGGAGCTGGAGGTCATCGGCACGGCGGCGAGCAAGATGGCGGAGCTGCTGGACAGGACGGTGGAGGAGCTGGGGCAGGAGCCGCCGGAGAAGCGGGTGAAAAATCTGAAGGGCATGTCCGCACTGGCCAGCGCGATCTACGCAAACACCGAGACAATGATCAAGCTCTACGGCATCCAGACGCCTGCACAGGAAGCGGCGCAGAAGCTGGCAAGGCAGCGACTGGCGCTGGACCAGCGCAAGCAGCGCTTCGAGGAGGGCAAGGCGGCGGAGGAAAGCAAGGAGACGGAGGTGCAGCTGACCATGACCATCAGGAGCGCGGAAGAGGCAAGAAAAGATGCGGGAGAAGAAGCAGATCAGGATTGACTGGGAGGTATCGCCACAGCAGGCGGAATTTATCGAGTCAACGGCGCGCCATCTGGGGTATGGAGGAGCGCGAGGTGGAGGAAAGAGCTGGGCGGTACGAGCCAAGGCGAGCAAAAACTGCCTGCAATACAGGGGCTACAGGGCATTAATCCTCCGTCGAACCTACCCGGAGCTGGAAAGCAACCACATCCAACCGCTTTTGGGGCTGCTGGACGGCATCGCCAGGTACCACGACGGGAAAAAGCGATTCACCTTCCCCAATGGGAGCATGATCCAGCTGGGATACTGCGACTCCGATAAAGATGTGCGCAGGTATCAGGGCCAGGAATACGACGGGATTTTCATCGATGAGGCGACGCAATTCAAGGAGGAATGGATCATCAGGATACGCGCCTGTAACCGAGGAAAAAACGCATTCCCCAAGCAGTGCGTCTACACCATGAACCCTGGCGGAGAGAGCCACAGCTTTTTCAAGCGGCTTTTCATCGAGAGGGTATACAAGCCGGGAGAGCATCCGGAGGATTATCACTTTATCAAGGCGCTGGTGACGGACAACCGCGCCCTGCTGGACGCGGACCCGGACTACGTCAAGGAGCTGATGGCGCTGCCGCCCAAGCTGAGGAAGGCATGGCTGGAGGGAGACTGGGACATCTTTGAAGGTCAGTTTTTCGAGGAGTTCGCAAACCGGCCGGAGCAGGCGGCGACCAGGCAATGGACGCACGTCCTCCCCGCGAAGGGCTTCACCCTGCCAAGGACATGGCCTATCTACCGCTCCTTTGACTGGGGCTACAACAAACCTTTCTCCTGCGGGTGGTGGGCGGTGGACTACGATGGCGTCATCTACCGCATCGCGGAGCTGTACGGCGTGAAAAAGATGTCCGGGCAGGTGATGCCGGACGAGGGCGTGCGGAAGACGCCGGACCAGGTGTTTGCCATGATATCGAAGATGGAAAAGGAGCATCCGCTATTGCGCGGGCATCGGATCGACTACGGGGTGGCAGACCCGGCGATCTGGGACGCGCAGACGGGCAAAAGCATTGCGGAAACCGCAGCGTCCTACGGGATACACTTCGTCAAAGGAGATCACGAGCGAATGAGCGGATGGATGCAGTGCCACTACCGGCTCCAGTTCGACAGCGAGGGATATCCGAGGATGTATGTTCTGGACAGCTGTGAAGACTTCATCCGCACGATTCCGACGCTGGTATACTCAGAGCATAACCCGGAGGATCTGGACACCCACGGAGAGGATCACGCGGCGGACGAGTGGCGATACTTCTGCATGTCCAGACCGATACAGCCTCACATGGAGGTGGGCGAGTATCATCCGGCATACGGGAGCGACCCGCTTGACATGGTGCAAAAGAGATAAGGAGGGACGAAGATGGACATGGAAAAGCAGGAAAAGATGCTGCCTACGCCGCAGGAGCTGATGCAGCTCAGAGCGATGCGGGAGAGCAGGCAGAGCGAAAGCGGACAAGGGGCACTTCTTCCGGGAGGCATTGAAGAGCAGGAAGCGAAGGGCGCACAGGCTGCACAGCAGATGGACACCATGAGGCCGATGGAAAAGCGCATGAACGCAGACCGCTTGCGGGAAGCCACCGAGACGCTGGAAAAGTACCGGGCAGGAAAAGCCAGCGTGGAAAAAAGGATCATCAGCGCCCAGCAATGGTGGAAGATGCGCAACTGGGAGCAGATCGAGGAAGACCGGGGCACGAAGGGAACGCAGAAGCGGAAGTCCAACACGGCGTGGCTATGGAACTGCATCGTCGGAAAGCACGCGGAGGCGATGGACGCTTTCCCGGAGCCGCTTTTCCTGGCGAGGGAAAAGAGCGACGAAATCGAGGCGAAGCACCTGAGCGCCATCGTGCCGGTGGTATTGGCGCAGAACGGCTTTGAGGAAACATACAGCCAGTGCGCATGGCAGAAGGAAACCGAGGGGACGGCGCTATACGGCGTTTTCTGGGACGGACGGGCGTTGAACGGCCTGGGGGACGTGAAGGTGAAGAAGATCAACGCACTCAACTTCTTTGCGGAGCCGGGCATCGACGAGATCCAGGACAGCCGGAACGTATTCCACGTCAAGCTGGTGCACAAGGAGATGCTGGAACAGCACTATCCCGAGCTGAAGGGGAAGCTGGGAGGAAACCCGCGGAAAATCGCGGAGTACATGCACGATGACAACGTGGACAACACGGACAAGGCCATGGTGGTGGACTGGTACTACAAAGTGTGGCAGGGCGGGAAGCAGGTGCTGCACTACTGCCAGTATGTGGGCGACACCGTCCTGTACGCATCGGAGGATGATCCGGCCTGCGCGGAGGACGGGTACTACGCGGACGGGCTATACCCCTTTG
>JAQXRJ010000089.1 GCA_029218465.1 bacterium
TATATAATTATTTAGATAGTAAGAATGTATATACTTCTAATAAACATATATTAAAATACTTAAATAATAAATTTGATTATGTGGATATCATTAAAGATGAAAAAATAATAGATTTAAAAACTGTTTTTAAAATTAGCACAATAAACAATCTTGAATATAAAAATTTTTACTACAATAAAGTTAAAGATAAAACTACTACGCCGGTCATAAAAGAAAGTGATAATAAAGAACAAAAACCTATTGTATATATCTACAATACACATAATAAAGAGGAATATGCATTTAATAATAAAGAAGCTTACAATATTACACCAACTGTACTTACTGCAAGTTATATACTTGAAGAAGTTTTTAAAAATAATGGGATAAAATCAATTGTAGAAGAAAGAAAGCCAAGTGATATTTTAAAACAAAATAATTGGAAATACTCATATAGTTATAAAGCCTCAAGGATCCTTTTAGAGGATTCTATAATGACAAATCCAACACTTACATATTTTATAGATATACATAGAGATTCAATAAAGAAAAGCATTTCTACAATTACAATAGATGGAATAGATTATGCTAAGGTATTGTTTATTTTAGGACTTGAAAATGAGAATTATAAAGAAAATCAATTAATGATTGAATATATAAACAATATGCTTAATCAAAAGTATCCAGGTCTATCTAGAGGAATTTATAAAAAACAAGGATCTGGAGTTAACGGTATATATAATCAAGACTTTTCTCCACATTGTATTTTGATAGAATTTGGAAGTAGCACAAATACAATAGATGAAGTTTATAATTCTGTTATAGCAGTGGGAAATGTATTATCCGAATATATAGGAGATGATTATGAAAATGACTAAGATTTTTAAATTTACTTTTATAATACTTATATTAATATTTATGTTTTTAATAATTGCATCCAAAAGTGGTTATTATGAGTATGAACTGTCTAATAAAAAAAAACTTACAGAAGAAGCTATAGAAAGGTTTGAATTTGATGTAAAAGAAGGAAAAAATATAGATATTGACAATTATATAGATACCACGGTTGAAAACTATAATAATAAAGTATCTAATTTAGGCAATAAAGTATCTAATTCTATTGAAAACTTTGCCTCTACTTGTTTCAAATATATATTTAACTACATAAATAGAGAAATGAATAAATAATATTATTTTTTAAATTTAATAGTTATAATTAAATTAATTATTCCAAATGAAAGAAGGGATATTATTAAAAGAATATTATTATATGTAAAATAATTACTTAAAAAAAGCAAAATAAGTATAAGTATTAATAAAATACATTTGTTTTTTTTCCCAATGATTGAAGCTATAAGCTCATTTATATAATATATACTTAATGAAACAGTATAAAATGAATCAAACAATAATTTAAAAGATAAAATACTCTCCATTCTATCAAAAAAATCAAGTATAGATATTTTAGATAAAATAGATATTTCAGGATAATCTAAAAGTAAACACAATTTAACATCTATTATGGATAAAACGAGTATTAAATTAAATAATATATATATACTTGTAATTATATAGAAGAATCTTGTATTCTTTTTTTTTGAGTTTTTAACTATATCTTTTTTTTGTATAATGCACATCAAAAAAATTGGTAATACAGATAAAATTATATAAACAAAACTAGATAAAATAGTTTTTGAAAAGCTTTGTGTCAATAATGGTAAAATTCTTAATGAATTAATATTGGGTGCTATAAAAAATAATGTGGTAATTTCTAATATAATAAAAATAACAAATGAGATAAAACCACTTCTACATATAGTTATAATTCCTTTTGATACTAGATAAGATATACATAAAATATATAAAATACTTATTGGTAATATATCTACATTATTTAACAAACTTGCTTTAATAAACATAGAGCTTAAATAAAGAAGACAACTTGTAAATATGATAACACATATTATTAAAAGTATTTTAATAATAAAGGAAGAAAGCCTTGAAAATGATTTTTCAATATTGCTAATCAAATCATAATTACTTTTATTAAATACTTTAATTATTAATATCCCAATAATAAAACTTAAAATTATACTTATAATAGAATCCTGTCTATTTATATCTAATATTATATTAATACCATTTATCATAATGAAAGCTTTTAATATATATGTTGATAATATTCCAAGTTCCATATTAGATATTTTATTCATATTAAGCCTCCTTATTTAGTTTGCTATCAATACTTATATCATATTCTATATTAATATTTTTATTGTTCTTATAGTAGTTATAGTTGAATTTTTTTATTAATTCGTCAAAATATTTTAAATCATTGTTATCTAGATATTCTTTTAAATAATTTTTGATTGTTTTATTGTACACGTTAACTATATCTTTTTCATCTTTATAGTCAGTTATTGTAGAATGAATTACAATTTTAATTTTATTATCATTTATTTTATATGTTGTAAAAGATTTGTCTACTTTTAAATTTAAGTTTTCATCAACTAAATTACATTTTGCAATTTTATTTGTTAAAAAATTATAACTTATACTTTCTCTTAATGTTAGCAATTTATTCTCTTTATAGATGCTTGAATATCCTAAAATCTCTATAGAATCATTAACTTTTATAGTTGGAATATAGCTTATTTCTAGATCAAGTATATCTTGAGCCATATCTATAAACTCTTTTGGCATTACTATGCCATCTTCTTTTGAATTTGTTTTAATCAAAGAATTTATTTCTTTTGAATCGTATTTAAATATAGAGTCTTCATTATAATTATTCAAAATAACAACATTAAAAGTGTTTCTGGAATCGTTTCTGTTTAAGAAGAATTTATTAATTTTATCGTAGTCTTTTTTGTCTAACTTGTTACTTAATACTAAAAGTTCTAAGTGAGATAAGTTTATATCTTTATAAGTAAGCAAATATAACTTATCAAATGCTTCATTAATAGTTTTTGCTTCTACTTTATAAGTTTTGTTCTCTTCCAAATTAGCAGTTGTTGGGGTAAGCATATTTATATTAATTAAAAAGTTATCATTATTTTTTGTTATACCAACTGTATCAATAATACCTATATCATTTAGTTCTGTATAATTTAAACAACCTGTTGTAATTACAAGAATTACAATTAAAAGAATACTAATCTTTTTCATAATTTTTACCTCTTATCATATTTTTACTTGCAAGAAGCGGATTTCTTAATCTTTTGTTTTTACTTCTGGTTTTTATTATTGAATCTCGTAATTCAGTTTTCACTAAAGGAGAAAAAGGTGCCATATATGGATAACCAAATGAATTAATACTACATAATTTTATTATTAAAAACATAATTCCAATAAACATACCAAAAAGTCCAAAGAATGCAGATAATATAAGTAAAATTATTCTAAAATATCTTATTGAATAGGTTAATGAATTAGAGGTAAATAACATTCCACTTATCATACTAATTGCAATTACAATAATCATTATAGGAGATACAATTCCTGCAGATACTGCAGCTTCTCCTAATATTAATCCACCTAAAATTGATACAGATGTTCCCATTTTTGAAGGAGTTCTTGCATCACTTTCTCTTAAAATTTCAAAACAAATAATCATAATTAGAGCTTCTATAAAGCCTGGAAATGGAACGCCTAGTCTTTGAGAAGAAAAATTTGTAAGCAAAGTTTTTGGAATAGATTCTGGATTATGGGTAGTAACACTTATATAATAAGCAGGTGCAAACACTGATATAACAAAAGAAATAAGTCTAATTATTCGTGTAAATGTAATATTAAACGGTTTTTGATAATAATCATCGGGAACATGAAAAAAATCAATAAAGAAAGTAGGAATTATTAAAGAGTATGGACTATTGTCAACTATAATTGCAACTTTTCCTTCTAATAAAGCTTGTGTTGTTGTATCTGGTCTTTCAGTAATAATAACAGTAGGAAAAATACTTTCTTTATCAAATAATATTTCTTTTATGTAACCGGTATCTATTATTCCATCTATATCTATTTTTTCTAACTTTTTATAAACAGAACTAATTAATGAATCATCTGCAATATTTTTCATAAAACATAATCCAACTCTAGTTTTAGAAAGTCTTCCCAACATTATTTTTTTAAAACATAAATTGCTTGATCTAATTCTTTTTCTAATCAGTCCTAAGTTCTTATTAAAGTTTTCACAAAATGCTTCATTTGTGCCAGTTATTGATGTTTCATTATTGCTTTCAACAATTCCTCTATCAAGATTAGCTTTAGATTCTATCATTAAGTACCGATTATCAACTAATACTAAACAAAATCCTTGGAATATATATTCGATAATTTCATTAAATTTGGAAACCTCTTTTATGCTATTGGCAGGAACATTATTATAAATGTCATCAAATAAATTAATAGATGTATTAAACATGGTAATTCTTTTTAATATGAAATCATTTATATATTCTCCATCACATAACACTTCACTAAATATTAAATAAATTTTATTATCATTAACAAGAATATCTCTTATTACAATATCTGGACTATCTAATGTTTCTTTTCTAATTTTTTCAACAATATCATCCATTATATTCACCAATATTATTATTTATATAAATAGATTATTTATACTTTCTATTTGGAAAAAAAGATTAATATGTTAAAATTTAATATGGTGAAAGGAAAAACAATATGGAAAATAGCTTTGATGTATTAAAATTAGATCATAATGGAAGAGGAATTATTAAAAAAGATGGTAAAACAATATTTGTGCCTGGTGCTACAATTGGAGACACTGTTAAAATTAAGATAGTTAAAGATAATAAGAACTATTCTGTTGGTAATATTACATGTTTTATAAAAAAGTCTTGTAAAAGAAGAGAAAGATACTGTAAATATTTTGATAAGTGTGGTGGCTGTTCAATAGGTAATTTAAAGTATGAAGAACAATTAAAGTATAAGGAAGAAAAAATAAAAAATATAATAAATAGATTTTTGAAAGAAGATATAAAGATAAATCCAATTATATATTCAAAGGATTTAAAATATAGAAATAAGATTACGCTACACATCAAAAATGGTAAGATAGGATTATATAAAGAACAAAGCAATGATATAGTCGATATTACAGAATGTGCTTTAGTATCTGATGAAATAAATAAGCTTATTAAAAGGGTTAGAAGATTTTTGAAAAGAAATAGAAATAATGTAAGAGAAGTGGTTATAAGAACGACTTGTATTGGACATTCAATGATTAAATTTATTGGAGATGTAAATGAAGATAAAGCTTATAATAGTTTTGAAGATATTGATTCAATAGTTATTAATGATAAAATTATAGGTGCTAGATATATAACAGAAGAACTGGGTAAATATAAATTTAAAATGTCATGTGATTCATTTTTTCAAGTAAACAGATTTAATACTATAAATTTATACAATGAAGTGTGTAGAGTAATTAAGGGTAAAAAAATAAATAAATTAATAGATTTGTATTGTGGTACAGGTACTATAACTATATTCGTTTGCAAGAATGCATTTGAAGTTTTAGGAATAGAAAAAGTAGAAAGTGCTGTTGAAGCAGCAAGACTTAATAGAGCTATAAACGGTGCATCTAATGTCAGTTTTATAGATTCAAAAACTGAAAATATTATTAATAAATTTGATAACATAGATTGTATAATAACAGATCCACCTAGATGTGGTATGGACAAGGTTACAATTGATAATTTAAGAAGAATTGCTTCTAAAATGATTATATATGTATCTTGTGATGCTATGACATTAGTAAGAGATTTAAATATGCTTAAAGATATATATGAAATAAAAGAAATAACTCCTGTAGACATGTTTCCTAATACACATCATGTGGAATCAATTGCAGTTTTAGAAAGAAGATGAAAGATGAACTTTGAAGATTATAAAGAAAGAACAGAAAAATATAAAAAGGTAAATACTCCTAAAGATTTATTAAAATTTATGGATACATATATAACATATGGTATATATGGAACTGATAATAAATCATATAC